>JBAWVI010000001.1:0-42677 GCA_037147375.1 archaeon
AGAAGAACAAATGGTTCCAAAGAAAGATGTTTCAAAATGGTTTGGAAGTATTTATATTAAAGCAGGACTTCTTCTTGAAACAAATGAAGAAGTTTATAAGAAAGAAATTGATGATCTTCAGGTTAAGATTATGAATGATGAAGATCTTCAAAATGAAATTAAGATTTTAGTTAAAGAAAGTCATGATGCATATATGGAGATAGGTTGTGAAATGGGTGTTTACCTTGATGCCTCATTCTTTGAATCAAATGCAGAAAAAGAATTCATTGAGATGAAGGATAATTTATTTATTAATCATAGAGATGTATTTATTGAAAGTGAAGGTGCAATTGTTGCAGACTTAAATAATCCTGAGCTTGGTAAATTTATATTAATTAAACAAAATGGGGCTCCCCTTTATGGTGCAAAGGATATTGGGCTTGTTAAATTAAAGATGAAGGCATATCCAAAGTGTAATGATTTCTTATATATTATAGCATCTGAACAAGATTTTTATTTAAAACAATTATTTACTCTCTTTAAATTAATTTATCCAGGCACAAATCATTTTCATATAAGTCATGGACTTGTAAATAGCGCTGAAGGTAAAATGAAATCAAGAGAAGGAAGTATATTCTTATATGAAGATTTCAGAGATGAATTATTTTCAAGAGTTAAGGATGTATTAGTTGAGAATGGTCTTGAGATAGATGAAGAAATTGTTAAGGAGATTTCATTTGGAGTAATTAAATTTGAAATGCTAAAAACAGGAGTTAATAAAAATATTTTATTTGATTTAAATGCAGCTCTTGATTTACAAGGAGATTCTGCACCATATATTCAATATAGTGGGGTTAGAGCAAAGAGCATACTTAAGAAAACAGGATCTACAACTCTTAAAATAACAAAGAATCTTGGACACATCAACTTAAAACAAGAAGAAAGGGACCTTTTATCTGAAATTAGTTTATTTAAAGAAAAGGTTGAAGAAGCATATAAGGATTATAGGCCAAATATCATTGCAACTTATTGCTTAAGTTTATCAAGAAGCTTTAATAAATTTTATGCATCTTGTCAAGTATTAGATGAAGATGATACAATTAAGAATAATAGATTATTACTTACAAAAACATTTTTAATAACCTTAACAAACGCATTATCAATACTTGGAATAAATATTCCTGATAAAATGTAATTTTGGTGAAATGCTTTGAAAAATAAAAATGAATTTACTGATTTTATATTTGAAGAAATTCTCGAAAAAGAACCCCAAGATACACTTACAAATGCATTATCCTCTTTATCAATTAAAACTGTATATGTTATGAGAGAAATAAATAATAAATCAGATCTTTCTCATGAATATATGATTCCTCCATCAACCTCTAAGATTATTTTTAAAAAAGCATATTTATTTTATGATATCTCTTTATTACAATTTCTTAAAATTAAAGACAAGGATTCTGAAAAACCAATAATTCTTGCATTTGGAGGAGATATTAAGAAAAATGCATTAATTCTTGAAAAAGAAAGAGGAATAGATATACTTTTAAATCCAATTTCTGATAAATTATCTTTTGATACTTCTTCAAGTAATCTTGCAAAAGAAAATAAAGTAATTATTGGATTTAATCTTAATTTATTTAGAGAAAAACCATATTCATCAATTAAACAAGCAAGATTTATAATTTCTTTACTTATAAAAAACAGGATAGATATGAAATTCTGTTCCTGTGCAAGAAAAATAAATGATTTAATAGATCCAATCATCACCCAATCTATATTATTAAACTTTGAACTTGAAAAAGAAGGAACTAGAAGAATGCTTATGAAAGGAAAGGATTAGAGATATGAAACTACAAAAGAAAAAGCTAAGTGTAATTCCTCCAACATTAAGAGATAAAAAAAGATATGTTTTATTTATTGTTTCAAAGATGCAACCAGATATTCAAAATGAACAAGATGTTTTTAGAATTGTTGTTAAGAACTTTGAGAAGATTCATGGTTTATTTAAGTCAATTTCTGCAAATCTTACAATCATTTCATTCAATAAATCTGAAAAGGAAATACTTGTAAGAGTAAACAAAGATAATCTTGATGATTTATTAACAAGCTTATTCTTTCTTAAGGACCAGTTTGGATTAATTAAGGTAAAAACAGTGAGTCAAACCATAAAAAAAAGTAAAAAAGCACTCATTTCTAAGAATTAATCTAATTATTCTCTATATAGCACAAAAATCAATTTAGGTAAGCTTTTTAATGATTATCTCCCATATATATATTATATAAAGACTATTTTGGTTATTTTAACTAATTTAATAAATTTAAGGAAAAAGGTGAATTAATTTGTTTCCAGTTTCTCAAAATAATAATATGGCTCAAGCATATGATAGATCAATTACTGTTTTTAGTCCAGAAGGACATTTATATCAGGTTGACTATGCTTCTAAAATAATTGAAAAAGGATCTCCAGCAGTTGCAATTACATATAAAGATGGAATTATTATTGTTGCAGATAAAAAAATATTTTCTTCTTTAATTATTCCTGAATCTGTTGAAAAAGTATTTAAGATTGATCAACATGTTTGGATTGCTTGCTCTGGGTTAATTGGAGATGGAAGACGCCTTGTTGATTTTGCAAGACAAATTGCACAAGAAAATAAGACTTATTATGATGATCCTATTGAAATTGAAACACTTGTTAAAAAAGTAGCTTCAATTGTTCAATATTATACACAATATGGTGGAGCAAGACCTTTTGGGGTTTCAATAATTACAGCAGGAATTGATACTCTTGGTAAACACATATATGAAACGGAACCAAGTGGAGCAACAACAGCATACAAGGCTGTTGCTATAGGTCAAAATAGACCAAAGTTATTAGCACACCTTGAAAAAAATTATAAACCTAACATGTCTTTTGATGATGCTCTTAAGCTTGCAATTAAAACAATTACATTAAACCTTGAACCAAAGCAAAAGCTTGAAGCTGATAATATAGAAGTTATAAACATTACAGAAGATGAGAGAAAAGCAATAGTTCCACAAGATAAATATTCAAAATTAATTTGAATAAATTGGAGTTGAAGTATTATGGGTAAAATATTAAAGCCAATAAAAAATCCAAAAACATATGGTGCTAAAGCCGCAAAAGAATTAAGAGAAAATAAAACATTTAATGATCTTCATCAAACATATAAAATTTTAAATAAAGTTGATAAAAAGAATGAGCAAACCAATTATTTTAAAAATCAATTAAACTTAATGATTGGAAGAGCAAGACTAAGAACTAGATTTGAAAAAAATCCTGTTCTTTTAAAGGATATTCAAAAACACATGGAAAAAATAATAGCTGCAAATATGTTCCAAAGTGCTTTATCTAATGCAGAAAAAAGTAAAGTAATCTTAAAGGTAATGACTGATATAAATAAATTACCTGATAGTAAAGTTTTAGATTATATTAAAGACGTTGAAAATTGGTATAGAAAACACAAATAAATAATATGAAAAAATATGTCTAGAATCTTACCAAAAAGACCTTTAACAAATAGAGAGCAAAAGAAGTTATCTACTGCTATTCTAACAAAAAAAGAATATCATGAAAGGTTAGGTAAGTTAAATAAACAAAGAGCAAAAATAATCTTTGAAAAAGAAGAACTTGATTATCTAAAAGCAAAAGTAAAGGAAGAAATTTTAAAAGAAACAATAAACATTAGACTTAGAGACATTACAGAGAAAGAACAAAAAGAATTAATGAATAAAATAAATTATTTTGCAATCTCAAGAAAAAAATCAGGAATAAATGGAACAATGTATAATGAGATGTTAAGAAACATCTTAAAAGAAATGAAAAACATTCAAGATAATAAATTACGAGAATACTTGTTAACTAAATTCACCCTCACAAAATAAATGATTTTATAAATCAATGAATAAAGGAGATGACAAAGATATGCCTGGACCAAAACCAGCTACGAGACCAAAATATAGATTAAAAGAAAACCCAAATTTTTTAATCTCAAAAGAATTAGTAAAATCAAGTGCTAAACATATAACAAAAGGAAAAGATATAAAAAATAAGACTCCAAAAGAAATTGAACGTTTAAATGTAATTTCAGAAAGATCAGCACATGCAAAAACAATTTTAAGAGATTTAATTTTAAGAGACTACCTTGCAGAAAGATTAAAGAAAGCAGATTCAAAATACAGAGCAAAAGTATATGATGAAGTAAATAAATTATATCTTATTAAGGATAAATATTTAACACAAGGTAAACAAAAAGAATTTGATGATGTTATTAAAGGAATATTTAGAGAACTTAGAGGATTTGAGTTAGGGACTGGTAAAACAGGTAAATTAATTAGAAAAAATCCAATTCCTGATAAAGAAATATATGAATTCTTAAGAGAAAGAAGGATTATATTAGAACATAGAAATTAGATGAAAATAAATTAAAAGGTGATGATTATGTTTTATAAAGGAGAAAAAAATAATGGGAATCTTGAAAACACAGTTGTTGCTAAATTAAAAAAGAACGGACATGATTTTGAGATTCTAGTTTATCCATTTATTGCTTGGGATTATAGACATAGTCATCCAGGAATAACAATTGAACAAGTAATTGCATATGATGAAATTTATTCAGATGTTGCAAAAGCAAATCTAGCATCAAAAGAATTATTACTTGAATGCTTTAATACTGATGATATTAGAATAATTTCAGATAAAATTATTAAAGATGGAGAAGTACAATTAACAACAACTCAAAAGCAATTATTAACAGAAAAAAGAGAGAAGGAAATTATTGATTATATTGCAAAGAATGCACATGATCCAAGAGCAAAGACTCCAATTCCTCCACAAAGATTAGTTAATGCTTTTGAAGAATTAAAAATAAAAATAAATTTAAACACACCAAAGGAAAAAGAAATAGAAGATATTTTACAAAAGTTAATGAGAATAATGCCTATTTCAATGGATAAAATTATTATTGAAGTTGAGGTCCCTGCTCTTTACACTGGAAAAGCGTCAGCAGTTATTTTTAAGTACGAGGTTGCTGAGCAAACTTGGCTTGGTTCTGGAGATTTATTTTGTAAAATTAAAATTCCAGCAGGAACAAAACAACAATTAGTGTCTGACTTAAATAACGTAACTCATGGTAACATTGTTATTAGAGTTGAAGGCGCTCAATAAATACTAAAAAATATAAGAAGGTTATAATTTATGGACAAAAAAATAGTAATACCTGGAGATTTACTAACTCTTGAAAAAAAGAAGTTAGGGCAAAATACATATATAGAAAATGAAAAAATATATAGTTCAGTTATTGGACTTGTTACTGAAAACCCTGAATATATTTCTGTAATTGCAATGAACGGACCATACTTACCAATCGTTGGAGATGGAATATTAGGAATTGTAAAATCAGAAATTGTAAATGGATATTTTCTTGATTATAATTCACCAGGAGAAATATATTTACCAAAATCAAATTTATCAAAGGAATTAAAAATTGGTTCTGTTATTTTTGCAAGAATTAGAAACATAACTGAATCAGACTCAATTGAACTTGAAAATGTAAACGTACTTCCACAAGGATGTATTTTTGATACCTCTCCAGTTAAAGTTCCAAGACTAATTGGTAAGAACGACTCTATGTTAAACTTATTCAAGCAATATACAGAATCAAGCATAGTTGTTGGAAAGAATGGATGGGTTTGGTATATTTCAAAAAAACCAAAATTACTTGAGAAAGCAATGAATTTAGTTGTAAATAATTCTCAAAAATCAAATTTAACAAACACAATCAAGGAATACCTTGAAAAAAATACAAAATAAATTATAGTAAATGTATTGAGACAAAAAAATAAAAAAAGTGATAAAATATGAGTGAAAGAATTGACGGTAGAAAGAATGATGAACTTCGTCCAATTAAAATAAAATTAGGTGTTGTAAAATCAGCAGACGGTTCATGTTATCTTGAATGGGGGAGAAACACTGTTATTGCAACAGTACATGGTCCAAGACCAATCTTCCCAAAGCATTTAGCTGATGCTGAAAGATCAGTTATTGATTACAAATATAGAATGGCACCCTTTTCAGTAACTGAAAGAAAATCTCCAGTTCCTGCAAAAAGAGATAAAGAAATATCTTTAGTTTCTGGTAATGCTCTTGAATCAGTAATCTTAATTGAAAAGTTTCCAAACACAGTAATTGATATTGATGCAATGATCTTATCAGCTGACGCTGGTACTAGAGTTGCTGCACTTACTGCTGCAACACTTGCATGTGCTGATGCTGGACTTCCAATGAGAGGACTTGTTTCTGCAGTTTCTGCAGGACGTGCAAACGGAGATCACATATTAGACTTAACTAAAGAGGAAGAAGATGCAGAGGATGCAGTTGATACTGCAATTGCTGTTCTAATGCCTCAAAAAGAAATTGTTCTTCTTCAAATGGATGGACATGTTGAGAAAGATGAATGGAAAAAAATAATAAGTATGGGAATTGTAGGTTCTGAGAAGATTTATGAACTTCAAAAGAAAGCACTTCTTGAAAAATACCCTATAGATGGTGATATTAATGAGTGAAACTTTAAAAATTGTAAATTCTGAAAACGTAATTTCAAAAATGAAAGAAGGAAAAAGACTAGATGATAGAGGACTTAATGATTACAGATCTTTAGAAATAAAAGTTGGTAACGTAAAGTCAGCTGATGGTTCATCATGGGTAAAACTTGGTAACACAGAAGTTGTTTGTGGAATCAAGTTTGTAATAGGAACTCCATATCCTGATTCTCCTGATGAAGGAAATATGAGTTTAAACCTTGAATTAACTGGACTTTCATCTCCTGATTTTAATACAGGACCTCCACAAATTGGTGCTCTTGAATATGGAAGAGTTGCTGATAGAGCAATAAGACATGCTGATGCAATTGATTTTAAAGAACTTTGTATTATTCCTAAAGAAAAAGCATTTACTATGTTCATTGATTGTTATGCTATTAATGCAGATGGTAATTTAATTGATGCAACAGAAATTGCAGCTCTTGCAGCTATAATGAACTCACGTATTCCAAAACTTGATGAAAATAATGTAATAATTTATGGTGAATATGATAAACAACTTAAATTAAAAACATTCCCTTTATCATTTACTTTTGAGAAAATTGGAGATAAGATAATTCTTGATGCTACAGAAGTTGAAGAATTTGCATCAACAACAAGATTCTCACTTGGGATATACAAGAACGCAATACTTTCATGCCATAAAAGTAAGGGTGGAATTTTCACAGCTGATGAAATCAATTCTATGATTGATATTGCAACATCAAAGTATAATGAACTTGAAAAAATAATTAAAAACGCAATAAAGGAATAAAATTATTGGAGTTAAAAGAAGTGATAAGTATATGACAACAAAAAAAGTTAAGATTACAGGAAAACATGGAGTTAGAGCAGGAGTAGGAATTAGAAAGAAATACCTTCTTGCAACAACTACAGACAAAACAAAGTATGTTTGCCCTAAGTGTGGGTTCTCAGGAAAGATATCAAGAACTGCAAAAGGAATTTTTAAATGTTCTAAATGTAAGACTATGATATCTGGTGGAGCATATAAGCTTAAAACAAACTAAATAGAAAATAAAATAATTATAAAGTAAAGGTGGAAAAATGTATACCTGTGCAAGATGTAAAGAAAATTATGAAGAATTACCTGAAAACAATAAATGTAGATCATGTGGTTCTAGAATATTCTATAAAAAAAGAGAGCCTGTTTTAAAAAAGGTAAAAGCATACTAAATATAATAGGTAATCCAAGATGTATGTAACAGTATCTAGAAAAGCAGATAATTTTGTTAAGAAATTTTCAAAATATATTTCTCTTTTCATAAACGATATCAAATATATTCCAAGAGGAAAGACTCCTCTTAGTAAAATATTTGAGTCTGCTATATTTCTTGGACATTCTTACTTTCTAATCTCCAGAAAACTAGAAAAAGATCAAGTTTCTCTCTTAGTTTACAAAATAAACTATGAAAAAAAGGGTTTCTTTCCAGACAAGGAGATAATCTTTAGAGTTATTGAAATGAATTCAACCTTTTCTCAAAAGGAACTAAGCAAGATAAAGCAAGATTTTGATTTTTCTGATAAAGATAAAATATTTTATTTTATAGATTGTAAAAAGAAAGGAGATTTTGGAATTTTTGTTGATGATGCGCAAGAAAAAATATATTCATTTAAATTAAATAATAAAGATCTTGGTTTCTTCTTAATTCACATGCAAACAAAAAAATTTAAGGAGATGAAGGTTGCTTGATTGGACAAATCATATCTAATGAAATCATAATTAAAACAAAAGATCCAAAGAACCTAAAGAAGCTTCTTGATCTTGAGTTTGAAAGAAAGAAATATAATAGATCTGAATCAAAAACCACAATAACAAAAGAAGGAATAAAGATAGAAATTCAAGCACAGGACATAATTGCATTTAAGGCAACAGTTAATAATTATATAAATATTATAGAATTAATTAAAAAAACTTATGAGGTGGATTTATGAACAAAGATAAAGATATGAAAGATAATTCAGGAGCAGTAAATGCTTACAAACAACAATTAATGTTTATAACTAATCAAAAACAACAAATGCAGTTTCAATCAAACATCTTAGATTCTACAATTAAGGAGCTTGAAACTACAAAAGAAAAAAAAGTTTACAAGGGAACAGGAAATATCTTTATTTCAAAGAACGTAGAAGATGTTTTAAAGGAAACAAAAGAAACTAAGGAAACAATTGCACTAAGAATTAAGACTCTTGAAAAACAAGAAAATGAGCTTGTTAAGAAGTTAAATGAGCTTACAAGAACTGGAGATAAACCAGGTAAAAAGAATTCTAATTCAGATGATGATAACGTAGAAGGAGTTGCTTAAATCTTTTAAGCAACAACTATTTTAAATAAATAATCTTATTCCCATCTTTTATTTTCTTTTTCTTTGATTTTTTAATTAAATAGTGTATAGTTGATTTTGGAACTCCAAGCTTATCTGCAAGATCTCTATATGAATAATCCTTGTGCATCTCAACTATCTTTTGCATTTTATCTATTGGAATGTCGATTGGTCTTCCTTGTTCTGTCTTAATATAAAAATTTATTCCTTTATTCTTAATTATCTTCTTTGTTCCTTCAGATATTCTATCTCTTGTGGACTTAGAAACAGTCATTACCTTTATCTTCTTACAAGACAAAAGAATCTTTTGCATATCCTTCTTTGAGATAGCAACAGTTAAATGTAATTCATCACAATCTTTGTTTATTGATTTAATTTTATTTATTGAATTTAAGCACTCTTTCATACTCTTTATCACACCTTTATTTTTGTCCAAGAAACATATCTACTTAATTATTACTTATTATCTAACTACAATATATTTATAAATTATATTGTTTTCTATAATAATGTAATATATACTTAAGGTTAGAACTAACTATGGAAGCTGCATTTTCATCATTTTTA
Organism: archaeon; assembly: GCA_037147375.1. Lineage (GTDB taxonomy): Archaea > Iainarchaeota > Iainarchaeia > Iainarchaeales > CSSED10-239 > JBAWVI01. The sequence goes on from JBAWVI010000001.1 coordinate 9,495, forward strand.
ATTTACTTTTCAATAATTGTTTTATCAGCAACAGTTATGACTTATCTATTCAATAGATTACGTCAACCATCAATCTTAGCTTTTATCCTAACTGGAATATTAATTGGTCCAATAGCACTTGGTATTGTTCCTCATTCTCCAGAAATTACAATGCTTTCAAAGATTGGAATTGCTTTTCTATTATTCTCTGTTGGGCTTGGAACTGATCTAAACAAACTAAAGAAACTAAACCTAACAGTGTTTGCGTTGCCAGTAATAAACATAGTTCTTACATTTATTTTATTAATTTTATTTAAGAATCTAATAGGGCTTAGCCTAATACAATCTTTATATTTATCTTTCATAATTTCTTTCTCCTCAACTATGCTTGTTGCTAAAATATTAATTGATAACTTTGAGATGGGAACCTTTAATGCACAAATAAGCATAGGTATCTTGTTGGTTGAAGATCTAATTGCAATCCTTGCAATTCCAATCCTTGGAGATATATTAAATATTTCTTTTATTCTTGTTCTTACAGTAATTTTTAAAGTTCTTATCTTAATAGCACTTGCTTACATTTTAAATAGATGGATATATCCAAGATTAATTAAGCACACCTTTAGATCAACGCAAGGTTTTTTCCTTCTAACAATGGGTAGTTGTTTCTTATTTATCTTAATATCTCAATTACTTAAGTTTGATATCGCAGTTGGTGCATTCATTGGTGGTCTTGCAATTTCTATCTTTCCTTATAATCTTGAAATTTCAAACAACATTTCTGGAATTAGAAGTTTACTTTCAATGATTTTCTTTGTGTCTCTTGGTATGCAATTAACATTCCATTTTGAAAGTGGATATTTATTATTAATTATTCTTTTTGTAATGGTATTTGTTTTAAAACCATTAATACATTTTGTAATTCTTATCTTTTCAGGATATGGAACAAGAATCTCAGTAACTAGTTCCCTTTACCTGGCACAAATATCTGAATTTTCTTTAATTCTTGCAATGCAAGGTCTATTATTAAATCATTTAACTAGTGATCAATATTCTGCAATTGTTATTGTAACCTCTGTTTCAATGCTATTAACACCATACATAACAGAATACCATGATTCTCTTTATAGATTCATTAAACCTTTACTTCATCATTTCAAGAAGAAGAAATATTATTCAAGAAAGATAGATAAGTTAAGCAATATTCCAGACAAGATTGAAAACCATTTAATCTTAGTTGGTTCAGACGTTGTTGGTGATGCAATTTTAAAGGTTCTTTCAAGAGACAAGCACATACCAATAGTAATTATAGATCAAAATCCAGAAAAGATAGCTCCACTTGTTGCAAAGAAAATTAATTGTATTTGTGGAGATGTAACTAATGAAGAAATTATTCATTCAATGAACATAGATAAAGCAAGGCTTGTAGTTTCAACAATTCCAAGGTTTGATGTGACTATGAGATTACTAACTAAAGTTAAATCAATTAACCCTAAGCTTAAGTTTTATGCAAGAGCAAACACAAATGAGCAAGCTCTTAAGTTATATGAAATGGGAGCAGACCTTGTAATCTTACCCCAGGTACCTGAATCAAACTTCCTTCTTGAGAAGATAAGTATATTTAATGATGAGGTAGATAATAATAAAGTTGAAAATGCGTCTTTTATAAGAGGAGCATATGTAAGTTACTTGAAAAGAGAAGTAGAACAAGAAAAAAAAAAAAGAAAATAATATTTTATTAAAAATTAATGGAGTGATTTAAAATGCAAAAAATAAATATTAAAGATAAAATGGGATTGAAATTTACTGATGCACAGGAATTCATTAGCGCCGTTGTTAGTAATCCAAAAATATTAACAATGACTGGTCTTATGTTTATTGGGGCTAAGCAATTATCTGCTCAAGAACTTGTTGGAATAAGAGATTTATCAATTACTCCTCTTACAGAACCTACAGGCCACTCAATACACACAAACACATTCTTTTTACAAAATCTAGATAATAAATCTCAAGATTTCTTACAACAATCAATAGAATATAGATATGGTGGAGAATTTACTGGAAAGAAGCTCGCTGGAAATTATAATGTAGGTGTTGAAGTTGGATCAAATAATTTTATGATAAATAAAAAATTAGTTTCTGATAAATTATTTGAACAAATTCATTTAGTTTTAGGTTTATCAAAGATATTTAATACTCCGTTAACTGTTAATCTTGGTTATTCTCAAAAGTTTGGAAACTATTATTTTGATGGAATGCAATTAACTGGTAACGTAAAAGCTGGAAAATCAGGAACTGGTGGAGTACTTAATATAAAAAACGGAAAAATAACTTCTTATGAAGGAATACAAGAAATAACTTTCGGAAAGAAGTTTACTGGTGCATTAAGATTTTATAATGAAGCTGGTAAAAACATGAAAGATGCATATTACAATGTTTATGGAATTGTAGATATGAGTTCTTCAAAATATGTTTTTGTTCCATATCTTTCAGCAGCAGCAACCAAAGATAGTTTAATGAAAGGAAAAATAGATTATAATTTAGGTATCTTCTTTAAACCATTAACTGGTAAACAAAAAGGAAGGTTCTACGCATATGCAGAGGTTGGAGTAAACAAGGGTGGAAAATGGAGTTTCTTTACAAGACTTAATTATAGATTAACAACTCCTGCTCCAAAAGTTTCAAAAGATGCAATGTTAAAAGATGCATATGAGAAAGAAGTAAAAACAAAAGATAAAGCAATTAAAGAAAAACTAATAACTCAGAAGAAGGCAGTAGAAAGAAAAAGTATATTTAAAGCAAGAAATAACTTAAGACCAAGAGCAAGATAAATATTAAATTAAGAAGGAGATGAATTTATGAAAACAAGTAGTGCAATTAAATATGGAATTGCAGGATTAACATCTGTTGCAATTATTTATGGAATTAATAAATGTGATACAGCTGTAAATAAAAGTGTAGATGCTACTGAAATGGTAAATAAATTTGCGGTTAAATCATTAATAGATACATTTAATATTAAATTAAATAAAGAAGATAGTACTTTATTTTCAAATTATATAAAAGAATTTACATCTCAGGACTTTGTAAAAGGAAGAATATCTGATTTATATAAAATTGGTAGAGATACAAACCTATTAACTGCATATAATCCAAGAAATCCATTAGGTGAACATAGAGATATAATTTTAAGAAATATAGCTAATTTATTAGTTATTAATTCAACTCTATTTTCTGAAAAACTAGATAGTATGAATTCACTATTAGTAAAAAGATTAAGTAAATATCCAGAATATAATAAATTTCAAAAACATTGGAACATAACTGTTGAAAAAGAAGGATATGGTAAATTATTTTCAAAGAAATATATTCCAACAAAAGAAATACATAAATCAAAGCCGATTCTTAAAAAGCCAATTGCAAAAGCAAGAAACAACTTAAGACCAAGATAAGTTTATACTTATCTTCTTTCTCTTTCTTTTTTTCTTTACTCTTATTTTTAAACCTTTTGTAAACTAATTTATTTTGATTATTATGCATATACTAATTTGTGGATTTTCTGGTTCTGGTAAAAGCTACCTTGCTGAAAACCTTGGTAAAAGACTTAAAGGATACAAAGTTGTTCACTCATCAGCCATCTTCAAACAACTTCAAGCTAAACAAAAAATTGATTCATCTAAAACAAAAATGAATAAAGGATGGTATGAATTTTCTAATTTCACAGAAAAAAGAAAGAAAGATGAATCTCTTGATAGAAATCTTGATAAATATCTTCTAGAGCTTATAAAAAAAGAAGACAACATAATTATTGATTCTTGGACTCTTCCATACCTAACAAAGAAAGGAATAAGAATATGGCTTATTGCAGGAAAGGAAGAAAGAGCAAAGAGACTATCATTAAGAGATAAAATATCCTATAAAGAAGCAATTGAAGTTGTTAAAAAGAAAGATGCATTCTCAATTAAACAATATAAGAAGCTTTATGGATTTAAGTTCGGAACTAACATAAGAACTACTTTTGATTATAGAATAAACACAAACAAGCTAGATATTCCTGGAGTTTGCGATGAAGCATATAGATTAATTAAAAATAAATTAAAAAAATAAATAAGATTTATTCTCTTCTTCTTTCAAGTTCTTTAACTACTTCTTCACTTGTTTTATATTTTCCTAAAATGTTTTCTTTATGCATGCTTGTTCCATGAAAATCAGATCCTGCAGTTTCAATAAGATCAAGATCCTTGCAAACATCTCTTATTATTTGCATGAATTCATGACTTTCTTCCTTAAGTTCTTGAGGAATAGGACCTCTTGTTTCAACCCCACATAAGCCATGCTTTGATAACTTAACTATGAGATTTTCTATTCCTTCCTTTTGATCATGTCTTAATAACCATGGATGAGGAAGAATTGCGACTCCACCAGCAATCTTAATTGTCTCAATAATCTTCTTTGCTTTTATTGGTTCAGTATCAAGTCTTACTCTAATCTTCTTAAAATATTTATTATAAATCTCTTGTGTACTTGTTCCATATCCTTTGTTAATTAAAACTTCAGCAAGATGTGGAGCCATAACTTGATGATAATGCATTTTCTTTGCATGTTCTTCAACTTCTTCCATATCAACATCAACATTTAGGTCAGCTAGGCCTTCAATTCTTCTTTTTAGGTGCTCAAGCTTTGTTTTTTGATTAGCCTCAAGAAGAGAACAAAGTTCAGGTGACTTATGATCTATAAAATATCCAAGTATCTCTAAACCAAATCCTTGAATCTCAACTCCAGGAATAAATTCCATCTCAATTTCCTTAGCATGCTTGATTGCTTCTTGCAAACCAAATACAGAATCATGATCAGTTATAGATATTCCAGATAAGCCTTCAGCTTTAGCAAGATCTAAAAGTTTCTTTGGAGTATATACCCCATCAGAATAAGTTGAATGTGTGTGAAGATCAAAATATTTCATTTTTTGTTCCTTCTAAACTTATTTATTGCATTGTTTTAGTTGCAAGCTTAATATCTTCACCAGTAACTGTTTTTCTTTTAGCGTGAAGTGCAAGTTCGATTGCTTGTTTTGAAATATCTTGTGCAACTTCTCCTAATATCTTTGATAATTCTTCTGCAGCATCCTCTGAAACTCTTTCAGCACCTGCTTTTCTAATAAGTCTGTCTACAGCAGCGATTGGTAATTCACTCATAAATACTCCTCCAATTTAAAAATTAGCTTAATATATATCTTATTTACCAGAAATCCTTTTAAATTAATCTATTTTCAAAAATAAAGCGTTTTTAACGATTTTTTTCATTTATTATAAAATGTTAATGAATATATATATTTCTATACACTACATCTATATAAGTTTATTAAACTATAAGCGTGATTAAATGGTTTTACAAGATTCTATTCTTTTACAAATAAGTCAAAAGCAAACAAATTATAATGATCTTTTACTTAGAATGACACCAAACTATAAATCAAGTGATTCTGCAAAAGCTGCTCTTTCTCGTGCTTTAAAAAATCTAATTTCTTTTGGAGAGATTGAAAAAAAAGAAGAACTATATATTTTAACTGAAAAAGGAAAACATACAGTTGATTCAAAATTAAAGAACAAGATACTAATAGTTATTAATGATTTATTATCTAAATCAAAAAAAGCAAATTCTCTTCAGTATATAGATGACATTATTAAAAATATACAAGTGTTTATTGAAAAATCAAAAACTGATCCATCATTAATTAAGGTTGCTAAAACAAGTTCAACCTTTTATATTTCTGATCTTAATTATTTAAAGGAAGATATTGAAAATAAAGTAACTCATTATCATCATCTTTTAGAAATTCTTCAAAAGCAAATAAACATACTTCAGGAAGAAAACTTTGAGGACTTTTATTCAATTAACTTAGATGAAAATGCTTTCTTCCATGTTGAAAACTTTTGTAAAATAAATAATCTAACAGACATAACTATTGATTGTGATAAGGATAGTCCTGAAACAATTCTTTTATTTGTGAAAAATTCAAAATTCACAAGAAAATCAGATTATGTTTTTTCAACATCAATTATCAATATGCCTGAGCTTAAAAATATATTACTTTCAAATTTTGAAAATACAATTCAAGCAAAATTTAAGATTTATTTAAATGATATACTTATTAAAACTAGTTTTGGTAAACTTTATTTCTTTGGTCCTTATAACCTTATTTCAAAGATTAAGGATGAAATTAATAAGAAAGAAGAAATTAAGAAGGAAGAACCAATAAAAACAACTAAGAAAAAGAAATAATATGAATAAAATAAAAACTCCAAGATCTAGATGTAATCTATTAATTCCAGCAATTATTAGTTTATTTTTATTTATTATTTTATTATTATTAGTTAGTCTTGGATTAACAAATAGTGTTGATCAAAGTATAAGCTATTTTTTTATTAGTATTCAAACAAATCTACTAGTTTCAATCTTTATTTTAATAACTTCAATATGTTCAACTATAGGTATTGTAGTTGTTGGAATTGTGATTGCAATTTATTTTTATTTATTAAATAAATTAAAAGATCTTAAAACCATAGTTCTTTTAGTATTTACTGAATTAATATTTGTTTATATAATTAAACATATAATTTCGAGAACTAGACCTGTTAATGAAATAATCCAGCAAACAAACTTTAGTTTTCCAAGCGGGCATGCAGCAATATCAATTGTGTTGTTTGGTTTTTTAGTAGTATTCTTCTGGAATAGAAAAAGATACGTTAGTTATTTGCTTGGTATCTTAATTTTATTAATTGGATTTTCAAGAATTTATCTAAATGTACATTGGTTAACTGATGTGATTGGTGGATATCTTATAGGAAGTACAATATTATTATTTGGATTATATTTTTTAAAAAGAATTAAATGAGGTAATTAATTATGAAGATTAGATATTTTGGGCATGCTTGTTTTGCATTTAATGATAAAGAAGTAAATGTTCTAATAGATCCATTCATTTCTGGTAATCCTTTATTATCACCAGGTTCATTTGATATAATTCCAGATCTAATTTTAGTTTCTCATGATCACCCAGATCACATAGGGGATACAATATCTCTTGCAAGAAGAACAAATTGTAGTGTATTGTGTGTTTATGATCTAGGAGCTGAACTTGCAAGATCTGGTTTGTCTGTGATTGGTGGAAATATTGGAGGAACCATGGATTACAAGCACATAAAAATAACTTATGTTAAAGCAGAACATACTTCAAAGACAGGTGTTCCTGTTGGATATGTAATTAAATTTTCAGATCACGTAATATATTTTGCTGGAGACACAGCAATTATGGCAGATATGAAATTAATTAAAGAACTATATCATCCAGATATTGTAATACTCCCAATTGATGGATATTATAATATGGGTCCATATGAAGCAAGTCACGCAGTAAGATTACTTGAGCCAAAAATTGTGATTCCTATGCACTATGGGACTTTTCCTTTACTTAAAGGAACCCCAGATGAATTAATCCAAGAAATTAAAAAACAAAATCTAGATGTTAAAGTAATTGTATTTAATATAAATGAACAAAAAGAAATTTAATGGATGAATAAATATGAATCACATAATACCAACAATTAATAATCCTAGTAAGGAAGAAGAAAAGATATTACAACAAAGATTTACAAAAAATTATTCATTTGCAAGAAACATTTTTGCAATTATTCCATCTGAATTAATTTTTGAAGATAAATTAAAATCAATTTCTGAAAACATAAATTTCAGAAAAAGTAATTCACTTCAATTTTCCCAATTTCAAAGAAAAGGACATTCAATTGTAATGAGCACAGATAGAAGAGAAGATGAATCTCCTATGCAATATGAAATAAAAAATCCTAAAGGAGAAAGAATTGCTGTATTTAATTTTTTCTTAGTTTCTGAAAAAGGTAAGCTTTGTGTAAGAATTAATAATCATAAAGGTGTTTCTGGAAAATCATATTTAGTTCAATTAAATAATTTAAATAAAAAACTTGGAGAAGACTGGAGAGTTCTGGTTCTAAAAACAATAAAAAATCATTTTGAGAAGAAAAATATAAAGGTAATACCAGAAATGCCAAGAATGTTCACCTCAACTCCAACTGAATATCTTAGATATAGTAAACATTATTTTGATACTGCAATTAATGCAGGTATTTCTCCAGAAAATATAGATTTTAGATATGTTCCTGACAAGAACCTAAAAAACTTGTTTATTGCAAAGAAAAATATTATTCATGAAAATAATGTTAAGCTTGAAAAGAAAAAGCTTAAAGAAGTTAAAACAAAGCACAATGAACTTAAAAAACTTGGTGCATTTTTAAAACACAGGATGTAAAAAACAGGGTTTGGTGGGATTTGAACCCACGACCTATTGGTCCGAAGCCAATTGCACTATCCAAGCTATGCTACAAACCCTTTTACTTATTTTATTTAAGAAAACTTAAGCTTTTTAATAGGATTGTTTCTTATATATATAATAGATTTGTTGTATTTTATAATAGTATCTATTTTGTATATTTTAGAGTAATTTATACTTAAATTTAAAACTAGAGGTGTACCATCATGGAATCATGTACAAGTTGTAATAAAGAAGTAAGAGAGGACTACACAGCATTTAAGTGTCCTGCATGCGGTAAAGCAAAAATATTAAGATGTAATAGATGTAAGTCTATTTCTAAGTTATATAAATGTCCAGAATGCGGATTTGTTGGACCTTAAATAAAGAAAAGGAACTAAATGTTCTTTTTTTAATATTTATTTTACAAGGAGTTGTTTAAATTATGGGTTATATAATGTCTATCTACAAGATTTATCCAGAGGATCCAGAAGATATAGAAAGAATAGTTGAAGTTTTAAAGAAAGGATTCCCAGAACCATTTAGAGTTCAGACTGGAGACATTAGAATTGAACCAATAGCTTTTGGTTTAAGTTTAATTAGAATTGGTGTTGTTTTTCCAGACAAGATAGATGGTTTACTTGATAAACTTGAAGGTTTATTAAAAGATATCCCTGGAGTAAGAGAGCTTGAGACTGAAGGATCTACATTAATCTCATAAGTTCTTTCTTTTTTTTCTTTTTAAAAACGTTTTTAAACCCTTTTAATGTATTTTATAATATATAAATATGGGTTAATTAACATGATTAAATCAAATAAAGCTCAAAGTTCTGTAGAAATACTTATAGGTATATTCTTTATTATATTTTTCATATATATATTTAATATACTTGCAGAAGATACTGTTGCAACTCTTGAAATTAATAAAATAAAAGAGCAAGAACAAGAAATAATTTTATCTTTATCTGATTTTTTATATTCTGGAACAAATGTACTAACTGATCAAAAATTTAATATTACAGACTACAATGCATCTTATAAAATACCTGTAATTACTATTCCATCTCAAAAACCAACTTGTGAAATTACAATAAGTAATCTAGAGATAAAGATTGTAACAACTTATAATAATAAAACCATTTTTTATAGAGTTACAAATCAAATTCCAGCAGATAGTTATGATTTAACCTCAGAAATAGTTAAAACCTGTGGTAGTGAATTGTTTTGTTATAATGATGCAAATATACTAAGGTGTGATTAATGAACTATAATTTAAGAAACAAGAAAGGACAGATAATGGTTCTTGATGTAATATTTACTATAGTTTTAATTATATTAATCTTTTTCTTATTATTTCGTTGGACAGAAGTTAAAACATATCAAAGCATAACTGATAGAAAGATAGTTGAGCTTAATTATATAAGTAAAACTGCATTTAATTCATTAACAGACAATCATTCAATTAGTTGTTATGCATATGATGGGAATAATCAATATTTAGTTTCATCTTGTTTTGGTCTAGATTCAGAAATATCAAAAACATCACTTGGAATACCTATTGACTATAATTGTAGTTTTAGTATTGATGGTGGTGGATTTGTACTAGCTTCAAACGATTGTGATAATATTCTTCCAGCTAGTACAGAAAATTATTTTAGTGTTGATTTTAATGTAGTTACAAATCCAGATAGATTTCTTTCAAAAAGTATTTATCTTGAAAATATTTTAGGAAAACCAACTGCAACACCTTTAACAGTTAGAGAAGCTACTTTGGTGATTTGGAAATGAATAAAGGATTTATTTTAACAATTTCAGCATTATATTATGTTGCTTTATTTATCTTATTTCTTTCACTTTTAGTTTTTATGTCTTTTAGAATTACTCATTTTGGATCAGTACCTTTAGAAAATCAAAATAATAATTATAGATTTATTACTGGAGAGCCATCTATACCAATACCAAGTTCTGAGTATTGGTGCTCAAACTATATAGCAAATTATGATGCAAACCAAGATCTTGAATCTCAAACACCTATGAATTATAAAAATTATTGTGTGAAATATGATGGAAAAAGGATTATTTAATTCGTTATTTGTATTAATCATGCTTGCGATGTTTGTTCCAAGCTTATCTTTAATTACAAAAACACAAAATGTTATGGATACTAAATATCAAATAGAGGAAATTGCATTTACATCTGATTCAATTATTGCTGATGCAATCTCTGATAGAACTTATGATAATGTTTGTGCTGTTGATACTAATTTAAATTATAATTCTAGAGTAGATACATATTTAAAAAACTTTGAAATTAGTAAAAAAAAATATTCTTCTATTGATTGTAACTTTACAAATATTACTACTACTGTTGTTGGTTCTGCAACTCAAGGAGACTATTCTGGAAGCATAGATATAATTTGTAATTCTAAAAACGAGATTACAGATGTAACTATAAAGAAGATAATTTATTTTAACAAAGAAATAAATGCTACCCTTGGTGCTGATTGTAGTGTTATTATTGTTGATAACCTAGATGGTGGGAAGATCCAAGTAAGTTTAAATAAGTAAATTATAAAGTATAATAGTACTTATTATCTTTCTTTTGTTCTTGATCTTTTTGCGAACCTGGTTTATTTGCTCTTGGTCTTTTCGTGTCTGGGTCTTTCCTAAATGTAATATCCTGCTCAATTAAGAACCTATTAAATGAGTTTTCAATAGTGTCTATCTTGTTTGCAGTACCATAGTGCCCTGGTTTTCCTTCAAATAATAATACTCTATCAGAAATATAATCTACAAATAATAAATCATGATCAACAACAAACGCACTTCTTCCAGTTTTACTGATTACACTCTTAATTACGTTTGCAATTACAAGTCTTTGTTCAATATCCAAAAAAGCACTTGGCTCATCAATTAAATAAATATCACAAATCTTTGAAAGAATGTGTGCAATAGCTATTTTTTGAAGCTCTCCGCCAGAAAGCTCACTTATCTTTTGTTCCATTAATGGTTCAAGTTCAAGGTGCCCCTTAATCTCAGAATTAAATATATCGTTATCTATGTCTTTTCCCATAAACAATTCAAAAACCATCTTGTCATTATCATAGTTTATGTATTGTGGTTTATACGCAACCTTTAGTTTATTATCAAGCTTTATATTTTCAGGTTCAATTTCTCCAGCAATTAATTTAATGAAAGTAGTTTTCCCAATTGCGTTTGCACCTAAGATACCAATAACCTCTGCAGTTTTTATGTTTCCTTCTTTTACTTCAAGACTAAAATCTCCAAGCTTCTTTTTTAATTCTGGATATGAAAACAAAATATCTCTCTTAATATTTGTTTCTTCCTTTAAGGATCTAAACTCAATTTCATGATCTCTGATTCTTATGTTTTCTTCTTTTAAGAATCCACCAAGGAATTCATTAATTCCTTTTTTTGTAGTCTTTTTGTTTGATGAAATTCCATAAGCCCCTTTAGTTCCAAACATAACTTGAACAAAATCAGATGCATAATCAAGAATAGCAAGATCATGTTCAATTAGCATAATTGAATTATCAGGACTTGTTCTTTCATGAAGAAGTCTTGCAATCTTAAATCTTTGTTTAATATCAAGAAATGTTGTATATTCATCTAAAAAATATATGCTTGCTTTTTTAAGAAGGGTTGCAGCAATTGATACTTTTTGAAGTTCTCCACCAGATATTTCTTTTGGTCTTTTTTCTAGTATGTCCTTTAAATCAAGTTCATTAATTATTCTTTCAAGCTCTTCTGTGCTTGGAGAAACTGATGTTAAAAGTTCAATAATTTTTTTATCAAAGTACTTTGGAATATCTTCAACCTTTTGTATCTTGTAAGCAATTGTTACTTCTTTATTTTTTAAATCTTGAAAATGTTTTTGAATTGATTTTCCTCTAAAATATTCAATAACTTTATCTATATCTCCTGGTTGATTGTAGTCTCCAAGATTTGGAACCAGTGCTCCAGATAAGATGTTTATTGCAGTTGATTTCCCAGATCCATTTCTTCCAATAATTCCAGTAATATATCCTTTTTCAGTGAATGGAAGAGAATAAAGTCTAAATGAGTTCTTTCCAAATTGCTGAAGAGGCTCACTCATCTTAACTCCTATGTTAATTATCTTAATTGCTTTAGTTGGGCATTTGTTTGGGCAGATACCACACCCAGTACAAAGATTTTCATTAATGATTGGTGTCTTATAGGCCTTCTCATCAACAACAATTGCATCTTCTCCCATTCTTACAGGTGGACAAGATCTATAACAAAGATAATTACAATTCTTTGGTTGACATTTATCTTTATCAATAATTGCAATTCTTGTGTATTCAGTCATATAAAATCAAATATATTTATTCTTCCTTCTTTTTAATTGCTCTTTTCTTTACTGGTTTATCTTCCGTATCTTCATCTTCTTTCTTAATCTTAACTTTACATCCAAGATGCTTTAATTCTTCATCAACAAACCCGAAATATGTTTGCATATCTTCATTAAATTTATTTGTTTTTGCAATTATTAAAAGGAAAGGAAGATAATCTCTTCTTACTATGTGCTTTGATGCATGTACCTTATCTCTCATCTTTTCAACGATACTGTCAGTTAATATTCTTTCTTTCTTATTCCCTGAAAGCTTTTGAAGAAGTGTTGGAAAAACAAATGGAGAAAAGGATAAATAATCTTCTTTCTCTGTTTTTGAATAAGCAACTCCAATAGTTAAGTAATCAAGAACATATTTTAGAAGAATCCATCTACTTCCTTGTATTCTTCCTTGATAAACATCAGCTTTGCTTAATGCTTCAAAACCAGCTGCAAGATTCTTTGTATCCTTAAATTTTCTAGGAATATTTTCTTCAAGCCAAGAAAATAATAATTCCCAATCTATATTTGAATTATCAATTGCATTCTTTGTTTCATAAAAATCTTTTGGAAAGAAAATAGTTGAAAGTGTTTTAAATACATCTTCTTCCTTCTTTCTATCTCCAAGTGTTTCTACATCTTCTAAGTTAATTCTTCCAAATAAAGAAAGAGTCCATAAATCCTCAAGGAGAGCTCTTACATCGTTTTTAGTGTTTTCAACTAACTGTTTTAATGAGACTAAATCATAATCTAATTTTTCTTTTTCACATATTTCTGTTGCAAACTTGAGGATTGAAAGTTTATTTGGTAAATCAAACTTAATTTTAGTACATTTCTCAAATACAGGTCTTAATTTCTTGTTTTCATAAGCATCATTTGCAATAAATATTATTGGTTGTCTTGATTTATCTATAACCTTTAGCATTTCAGTAAAGAAACCTGAATCTTCGCTTCCTCTCTTATCTTCAATTGCATCAACCTCATCAATTAAGATAAGCCTTTTCTTTCCAAAAAGAGTAGTTGAAGTAGTAGCAACGTTAAGAAGGTTAGCTATAGCATCTTTTCCTCTAATGTCAGATGCATCAGTGTGATAAAGTACCCACCCCATCTCTTTTGCAAGTAGCTTAGCAGTTAAGGTTTTACCAATTCCAGTATCTCCATAAATAAATATAGCGGTTTTAGGATCTTTTGCCCAATATTTTATCTCAGTTATACTCTTCTTATTACCTACAATTTCATCTAAGGTTTTAGGAGTATACTTATCAATGAATTTTTGCATATATATTATATCTGTGCAAAAGGATTTAAAGATTCTTATTCTTTATTTTTAGTTTAAAACTAGTATTTTAATAAATTATTGTTTTGTGCTCATAGTGAACACAATTGATTACATTTATAAATTTATATGCTCTATAATATATATGAAGAAACCTTGTGCAGTAATAGATACGTCCTTTTGGATACATTTGGTTTATCTTGATATTGATAATTATTTAATAAAATATTTTGAAATATACTTTCCAAATAAAGTGAAATCAGAAATACTTTATCTAAAGCACTTTGATTATTTTTATAAATCAGCAGATATCTCTATATTTGAAAAATTATTACAAACAAACCAATTAACAATAAAAGACCCTAAACAATTAATTGATTCTTCTGAACTTCAAAAAAATTCAGGAGAGCATCATTTAATTTCACTTGCAAAAGAAAATAATTTTGGGGTATTCATTGATGATGGGGTGCCTTATGATTTATGCAGTAAAATGAATATACTTAGAATGAATTCAATTGATTTTATTATATTTTTATATATTAAGAGAGAAATTAGTAAAGAAAAAGGACTAGAGCTTATGATTAAACTAAGTCATAAGATAAAGCAAAGATATATAGAAGAGGGAATAAAATATATAAATAATATTAAAAGGTGAATGTTTATGGTTAAAGAAGTAAAATATGATTTAGAAAAAACAAAATCTTTAAGATTATCTGATTCAGCAATGAGAAACATAAAATATATTTCTAATCTTGAAGAAGTAAAGGAATCAGACTTAATTAGAAAATTTATAAATGAATCTATTATAAAATATAAATTAAAACTAGCATTTAAGGCTTATGAGAACAAAAGTGTATCTATTTATGGTGCCGCAAACATAGCTGAATTAAGTTATAAAGAGTTTGTGGATAAAATGGTTGAAAACGGAATAAAAACAGATTTTTCAAGCATAGGTGAGGATGTTAATACTTTTGTTAAACTAACTGAGAAGAAAAGGTAAAAGAATTTATAAATCAATTGTTTTATATATTATTTTGGTTTACAGTTATTATATTATAGGTGAGTTATTATGATTACAATAAAGAACACAAATGTATTTAAGAAAAGTCTTGAAGCAATTTCAGGAAACATCCAAGAAGCAAATATTAGATTTAAAGATGATGGAATATACATTAAAGCTATTGATAAAACACAAATTCTTTTAGTTGATTTTTGTATGCCAAAATCTTGCTTTGAATCATATGTTATTGATCCAAGTCTTGTTGGAATAAATCTTTCTGAATTAAATAACATGGTTTCTCGTTCTTTTGAAAAAGATAAGATTAAGCTTGAACTTAAAGAAACATATCTTGATATTTATCTTCTAGGATCTATTCAAAGAAGATTTAATTTACCTTTTATTGATTTAAATGATGAAGAAATTAAGATACCAGAAATTAAATTTGATGCACAAGTTAAGGTAAGCGCTTACTTATTTAAAGAAATATTAAAAGATGCAAATCTAGTTTCTTCAACTATTACCTTTAAGGTTGTTGATGGTAACTTTGTTATTGAATCTGAAGGAGAGAAAGGAAAGATATTAACAGAAGTTTGTAAGGCACAGATGAAAACAAAGAAACAGCTTGCAGTTAAGTTTTCTTTATCATTCCTAAAGAATATAACAAAAACAATAGATAATGAAACAGAGCTTGTAATTAAATTCTCAGAAGATGCACCACTTTATCTAGAATATAATCTTGATAAGGATGTAAAGCTAAACTATTATTTATCAAGTATGTTAATATAACTGGTTGATTATATGGGTTTTTATGAAAAAGATATAACTAAAGAAAACAAAAAACAATTTATAAAAGAAAATAGACCAGTTATTGAAAAATTATTATCTGATTTTTTTTCAAAAACTATACTATCAGCAAGTAAAAATAAGGTTGCAAATCAATTAGTTACTGCTTATTTAGAAAACAAGAAAGGAAAAGAATTTATTGGAGTTTTAATTTCTCCAAGAGCAATATCTGAAAGATTTATTTCTCAGATCCCAGTTGATTTAAGAGGAAATCATAAGAAGAATACAAATAGTCCAATTGATAATAAATTAAGAAATCCAGAATTAAATCAATCTAAATCACTAACCATTGAAGATATAAGACACGAATTAAGAAAAGGATATAATAATTTCACAAAAAAACAAAAAGTTATGAAAAAATTAAAACCTATAAATAAAAAAATAAGATTAAAATAAAAGGATAAATTTACTTATATCCTTTTACTTTCTTTAATAGTTCTTTTTTTTCTTTGCAATCTTTGAATGCAACATCAATTACTTCCCAGATTGTTTTTACAGGAATTATCTTGATTTTCTTTTTGTCTTCTTCTGACAAGACAACATCATCCTTGTTTGCATAAGGTATGATTACTTCCTTTATCTTTGATGATATTGCTGCACCAATCTTTCCAGTTACTCCACCAACTGGAAGAACTTCTCCTCTAATTGAAAGGGATCCAGTCATTGCTATGTCTTGCTTGATTGGAACATTTTCAAGCACAGAAATTACAGCGCTTGCAATTGAAATGGATGCAGAATCTCCTTCAACATCATATGTTTGAAGGAATTGTATATGTATATCGTAGTTAGTAATGTCCTTCCCAGTAAGCTTCTTAAAGATTGCAGAAACATTCGAAACTGATTCCTTTGCAATTACTCCAAGCTTACCAGTTGCAATTATTTTACCTTGTGATCTTGAATGAGCTGGTGTTATTTCACACTCTATAGGAAGCATAACTCCTGCATCTGCATTCTCACCAACAACTGCAAGTCCATTAACTCTTCCAAGAAGTGCACCGCTTGTCTTAAATATATCATAATCTTTCTTAACTTCCATCATCTTTGATACCATTTGTTGTTCAAGTGATCCAGATGATTTCTTAGCTTCGAGAACTTCTGCTTGAGTAACTAATGTTTTTCCTTTTTCAACAGCTATGTCTCCTGCTGCTCTAACAAGTCCACCAAGCTCTCTTAATTTTAATGTTAAATGATTTTTTCTGCTTGCTTTCTTTCTAGCTTCAAATAAGATTTCTTCAACCGCATCTTTTGTAAAGTGTGGTATCTTTGTGTCTTTAGTTACTTCTTGAGCAACAAATTGTGCCATCTTATTTCTATTTTCAATTGTATCAGGAACATCTAAGTTCATATGACACTCATAACCAGAACCTCTAATTCTTGATCTTATAGCTGGATGAACCTTACTTAAATCTTGATAATTACCAGCAGCAACTAATATAAAGTCACAAGGAGCAGGAGTTGTTCTAACCATTGCACCACTTGACATTTCTGATTGACCAGTAATAGAATATTTTTTTTCTTGTAAGATAGTTAATAATTCTTGTTGTGATTTAGGTGAAAGAGAAGCAATTTCATCAAGGAAAAGAACTCCACCATTAGCTCTATGAATCATTCCAGGAACAACTCTTAAGTGAGCTGGTGTTCCAAGTCCCCCTGATTGTAAAGGATCATGAAGAACGTCTCCAAGAAGTGCACCAGCACGAGCACCAGTTGCATCAATGAATGGAACATGTTTCTGTTTAGCATTATCTATTAATAATTTAGGTGTTAATACTTTTTGTTTAGGTCCAAGCTGAGATGAAAGTCCAGTTGCAACCATTACAAACCCAGATAAAATTAAAAGAGCAGCAAATACAATATCAGAATACCATTTCATTTGCCAAAATACAATTGCTAAAAGTAAGAATGCAAAAGGAAGAATGAACCCAAGTAATCTACCTCCACCCATGTCTCTTGATGCTTGAACAATTGCTTGATCCACAATTTTTTTTCCATCTCCAGCAGGAGATTCCTTAATAATTGGTGTGTGATTATCTTCTGGGTTTGGATAAACAAGAAGATCTTTTAACTTATAAGGTGGTAAGATTTCAGCAAGAGCAGAAGCTATCATAGACTTACCTGTTCCTGGAGCACCAATAAGCATAATATGTCTTTTCTGCTTAGCAGCCTTCTTAATAAGTTCAACAGCAGAGTCTTGACCAATAACTTGATCAATTAATTGCTTTGGGACTTGTATTTCACTTGTGTCTTTGTACTCAAGTGCTTTAACTTCTTTAACTTTTTTATCCATATGTATCAGTATTTTTATTTATAATTTAATTTTTAAAATTAGAGTTAGAAATTATATTTGAATCATTTCTATATATATTACTTAATAAAACATATTAAAAATATATTTATTGCTTTAATATTTATATGTCTGATAAACTTAAGGTATATTATCTTGGAACAAGCGCTTCCTCTCCTACAAAAACAAGAAACTTAACTTCTTTACTTATCAATTATAGGGGTAAGAACTATTTATTTGATAGCCCTGAAAATGTTCAACAACAAATAATGAAGGTTGGAGAAAGCTTACTAAAGATAGAAAACATATTTATTACTCATCTTCATGGAGACCATTATTTTGGGATTATAGGATTATTATCAACTATGCAACTAAACAATAGAGAAACTCCAATAAATATCTTTGTTCCTGCAGGTCAGAAAAGATATTTTTTAGATTTTTTAAAAAGTGCAAGAATAAGAACCTTATTTGAAATAAATATAAATGAACTTAAAGCAAATAATTCAATTAAAACAGAAGACTTAACAATTACTGCAATCGCACTTGTTCATTCAACTCCAACTCTTGGATATGTTTTCAAAATAAATGACAAGATAGGTAAATTCAATAAGGATAAAGCAATTAAGCTTGGGATTCCTGAAGGTCCACTCTTTAGAAAATTACAAGAAGGTAAATCAATAAAAGTTGATAAGAAAACAATTAAACCAAAAGATGTTATTGATTACTCTTTTAAGAAAATTGGAAAAAAGATTGCATATCTAACAGACACCGAACCTTTAAAGAAACCACCAAAGATTTTACATGATTTAGATATTCTAGTTCATGAATCAACCTTTGGGCCAGAGTTTGCAATTCAAGCAAAAGAAAAGAAACACTCAGAAATTAGAGATGTTATTTCTTTTTCAAAAAAAATAAAAGCAAAGAAAACTGTTCTTGTGCATTATTCTCAAAGATATAAAGATAAAGAAGAACTAAGTAAGGAACTAACAAAGAATAAAACAATTACAATCGCAGAAGATCTTTCTTTTGAAATAATTGAGGATTTTAATTAAAATAATTTGTTGAGATAAGTTGTATGCCTTCAAAAATTAATCATCCTGGTCTTAGATTAAGAAAAAAATCTCCTGTCCATGCTAAAGTTATTGATGAAAATACAGGTAGAAGAAAAAGAGATACAATAATTAAAAAAGAATTAGACTTATTTAAAACAATAAGTAAAGAATCTTGGGGGCAACCAGGAGAACAAGTTTTAGGATCAATTAAACCATTTTTATTTAAGGATATAACAAAAATAAGATCTTTGTATAAATCAACTAAAAAACCAGTTGATATTATGGTACTTGGTCCAGGAGAGGGTGCTGAAGTTTTATTCTTAAAAAGTTTTTTAGAAAACACACCAACTAATATAGATACCCTTGGGCTTTCTAATCATTTATCTGCTTCTTCAAATTCAAAAATAAGAAAAGATTATTCTCCAGATAATTTATCAGAAAGAAATACTTTTGATCATTTCAATCATCTAAGTCTTGTTAAAAAGTACAGTTATATTTATTCTCATCTAGGACCTGGATATTATACTCCTTATGCAGAAATTGCATTACTAAAAATTGCAAGTATGTTACGACCAGGTGGTTTTGCAAGGATACATGTTTTAGATACTAATCCTAATCTTAAAAAGAATATATTAGAATATCTTAATCAAAGAAGTGAAAAAAATAATATTAAGATAAAAGCATCTATATTTAATGATTGGATAGTTATTAAAAGATTAAAATAAGTTTTTCAACAATATTTGTATCCTTTTCCAGGAGCAAGTACAACTGTTTTTATTTTATAATTAGTATCATCAAGCTTATATTTGATTTCTTGTGGATTTATTTTAATATCTTCAAATGTATCATAATGCATTGGGATTAAAACTTCAGGTCTCATTTTCTTTGCAACCCTAATTGCTGTGCCCATATCCATTGTTCTTTTTCCTCCAATTGGAAGAAGTGCAATGTTTGGTTTTATTTTTTCCTGATCACGTGTCATGTAAGTATCTCCAGCAAAATAAATTGTTTTATTATTTTTATTTTTAATTAAAAAACTTAAAGGATAAAATGATGTTGGATGATGTGCCGGATATGCATAAAATGAAATATCATTAACTAACTTGGTTTCAAATTCATCGATTGGAACCTTGCATTGATTAGGTGTATCTATTTTATTTAGGATACTATGGTGTGCAATAATCTTTGGATTGAACTTTTTAACAAGATAATTTATACTTTCAAGATCAAATGAATCCATGTGTTCATGGCTAATTAAGATAGAATCTAATTTTTTAATATCACTTGACTTATGAGAACATGGAATTAGTCTTTTATACTGTCCAAGTGAGGTATCTCCAAAATATGGGTCAGTTAATATCATTTTATTATCAATCTCCATTAAAAATGAAGAGTGTCCAAGATATTTAATGTTTATTCCCATACTAATATTAAGGTACCATCTTTTATTTAAACACTTGCTGTAAGACAAGTTTTTATATTTAATGATATGTTATTTAAATCTATTTGTATATATAATATAGTATTACTAAGTATTTTCTTTGCTAAAATTGGGGTTAACACATGAAAAATAAATATATTTCAAGTATAATTTTAATTTTAATGCTTTTTGTGTTTATTTTACCAAGTATTAATGCAGCAAAACTTGGAAATTATGAGGTATCTATTTATTTAGATTCTCCAAATTCAGCACACATTGTTGAAAATTGGTATATTGAATATAATTATTTAAATCTCAAAGATTTAGGTGATTTTAAAACAAGCATTATGGAAGCTAGCCTAGATCGAGCAGAATTAATAGCTATTGATCCTAATTTAAAACCACATATATATATTTCACAACCACCAGTATTTTCAATTAAATTTGATGATGTTAAAAATTTAGTTACTTTAGATTATACAATAAATGATTTAGTATTAATTAATTATTTTGAAAATAAAGATGAAATATTGTGGCAATTTAATTCAAATCTATTAAGTCAGTTTGTAATTAATGATTTGTATTCTATTCCAAAGGAATCAAATATTGCAATTTGGTTTTATGATCCATTAACTATTGATGATCCAGCTCCAGGTGTAGTAGAAATAAATAAACTTTATTTATCAGGATTTACATCAAATCAAATAAAAATAATTGCACTTGAAATGAAACCAACTGAGCAAAGCTTTATTTTTGGTAATATGTTTAAGGATATGGGTCAAAAAGGACTTTATAATTATTTAATAATTATAATTATATTAATTATAGTTATGTTTATATTTAGAAAAAAATTAAGATCTAAGTTTAAGAAATTTGTAATTTCAAAATCAGTAATTGAACCAAGAAAAGTTAAAAAGGACTTTTTTGAAGATGAAATTATTGAAGAATAAATAAATCAAAATTTATTTAATTTTATACTTAAATTACGTGATATATAATGGTTGTTACATTTACAAAGATAGATAAGGATGTTTATGAATATATTTTAAACAAAAAAAATATTGATTTAGATATCTTAATTAATAAACTTAAATTAGATTCTGATTCTATTAGAAGATCAATTGAATTTTTAAAATCAGAAAATATAATCTCTGAAGAAATAAATAAAACCGATATATATGAACTCTCTGATATTGGTGAAAAAGCAATAAATGGAAATTTACTTGAAGATCTTTTTTGTAAATCACTAGTTGGTAAGGAAATTAACGTATCTAATCTTAAAGATTTAAAGATTAGTGATTTATCAAACGAAGACATTTCACTTGCGTTTGGGATTGCAAAAAGAAGCAATCTAATTATAATAGATAATGGATTAATTAAACTTACTGTTGATTATAAAGAAAATATTAATAAAACAATACATCAATTAAATCAAATTAAATCAAACCTAGTTTCAAGTATATCTAATGATGAACTAAATGAATTTATAAAAAGAAAATTAATTCTTAAGAAGCAAACTACAAAAAAGAATTATTCTTTTTTAAAAGAAGTAAGTTTCAAGGTTGATGATGATTATGTTCTTGAACTAACATCAACAATTATTAAATCAAAAAATTTTTCTGATATTAAGTTTAAAGAATATGATGTTTCAGTTCTTCCAGCTCCAAAGGAAATTGGAAGATATCATCCATTACGTGAAATAATAAACACAATTAAACAGGTTTATATGGAAATGGGATTTCAAGAAATGAGAGGACCATACGTTGAAACTTCTTTTTGGCCAATGGATGCAATGTTTATTTCTCAAGATCATCCAATGAGAGATATTCAGGATACTTATTATCTACCAATCTCTGGAGATTTACCTGATAAGAGATTAGTTAAAAAGATTTCTGAGATGCATAAGAATGGTGGGAAAACCGGATCTACTGGTCACAGATATGATTGGAAAGAAGATATTGCTTCTCAATTAGTATTAAGACCACACACAACAGCTGTAACCTATAGAACATTTTATGCTCTTGAAAATAAGGATGAAGCAAAATATTTCAGTGTTGGTAAAGTTTTTAGGAATGAAACCTCAAATTCATCTCATTTACCTGAATTCCATCAAGCAGAAGGTTTTGTAATTGGAAAGGATATTGGTCTTGCAGAACTTATGGGATTTATTAAAGAGTTCTCAAGTAAATTAGGTTTAAAGAAAATTAAATTTAAACCAACTTATAATCCATACACAGAACCAAGTGTTGAAGCATCTGCATACTATGAAAAAGAAAAAAGATGGATGGAATTTATTAATGCTGGTGTTTTTAGAAGAGAAGCGCTTGAGCCGTATAAGATAAAGAATAATGTAATTGCATGGGGCCTTGGAATTGAAAGAGTAGCTATGTTATTACATCAAAAATCCATAAAAGAAATTTATGGAGATGACTGTAATCTTGATTGGCTAAGAACATATAAGATTGCAGATAAAAAATTATAATTAAATTGATTGATTATGGCAAACCTTGAAATTAGTTTTGAAACTATTAAAAAAGAAATAAAAAGAAATAATCTAACAATCGATGAGCTATCAGACATTCTTTTTGATTTTGGACTTGAAATAGATTCTTATGATAAGGATACAGATGAAGTAAAGATAGAAATAACTGCAGAAAGGATAGATCTTTTGTCTGTTGATGGTTTCCTTCGTTCATTAAAAGCATATCTTGGGATTAAAGAATGCCCAATCTATCACGCAAAAGATTCTGGACTTGTTGTTAATGTTTTAGGAAGCGCAAGAGAATACGGTAATTACACAATGTGTGCAATTGTTAAAAACTTAACACTTACTGAAGAAAAAATAAAAGAAATAATAAATATTCAAGAAAAATTACATTTAACTTATTGTAGAAAAAGAAAATCTGCAGCTATTGGAGTTTATCCACTTGAAAAGATAAAATTTCCAATAACCTTCCTTGCAGAAGATCCAAAAAAAATTAAATTTATTCCTCTTGGAGAAACAAAAGAGCTTACTGGAGAGCAAATATTAACTGAACATGAAACTGGAAAGGAGTATGCAACTCTAGTTTCTGGAAAAAAGAAATATCTTATATTCCTTGATTCAAATAATCAAGTATTGTCTATGCCACCAATAATTAATTCAGAAAGTACAGGAAGAGTAACAGAGCACACAAAAGAAGTGTTTATTGAATGTACTGGTCAAAATCTTATTAAGCTCAAATATATAATTTCAATTCTTACAACTGTGTTTTCAGATCTTGGAGGAGAAGTTTATTCACTTACAATTAATTATTCTGATGGAGCAAAGATTGTTTCTCCAGATTTAACTTATGAGAAAAGAATTATTTCAATAAAAGGTGCAAATAAGATTTTAGGTACAGACGTAACTCCTGAAACATCAATTAACTTACTTAAGAAGATGTGTTATCAATCTAAAGTAATTGATAAGGATAAAGTTGAGGTATTAATTCCTCCATTCAGGTCTGATGTATTACATGATTATGATATTTATGATGATTTAGGAAGAGCTTATGGTTTTTCAAACATCAAGCTCAAAGAACCAAAAATCTTTACTGTTGGTGGGCTTGATGAAACCACAGAAAAGCAAGATAATATAATTAAATTAATGACTGGTATGGGATTTTGTGAGGTTATGCCACTTTCATTATCCTCAAAGAAGCAATCCTTTGAGAATTTCAATCTTTCTGGAAATAATTACATAGACCTTGGGTTCTCTGCAGATTCAAATTTAAATATAGTTTCAAATTGGTTAATTCCTAAATTATTTGTAGTTCTTTCAAATAATCAGCATAGAAGTTATCCACAAAAAATATTTTCTTGTGATGAAGTAGTGCTTTTTGATAGAACACTTGAAACAAGATCAAAGAACGTTCTTCACACAGCATGCCTTATTGCAAACACAACAGTTACATTTACAGAAGTTTCAAGCATACTTCTTGCTCTTTGTAATTCACTTGGACGTGAATTAAAACTTGAGAAAGATAATTTTCCATATTACATTAAAGGAAGAAGCGCAAAAATAATTATTGATGGAAAGAACGTAGGAACAATTGGAGAATTTTCTCCAGATGTTTTAATAAAGAACAATTATCAAACCCCTGTTTGCGGTTTTGAGATAGAAATATAATTTAAACTAGGTTTTATTAAATGAATAATAAATTAATAACTAATATTCCAAATAAATTTTATATAACAACTCCAATTTATTATGCAAATGGACGTTTTCATCTTGGTCATGCGTACACAACCATAGCTGCAGATGTATTTACTAGATATTATCGTCTTCTTGGTACAGATGTTTTTTTCTTAACAGGTACAGATGAGCATGGACTTAAGGTTTCTCAAACAGCACAAGATGAAGGTGTACCTGTACAACAATATATAGATAATTTAATTAACGATGTAAAGAAATCATGGAAAGAACTAGATATCTCTTATAATAATTTTATTAGAACAACAGACAATGCACATATTGAATTTGTAAAATCAATTGCAAAAAAAATGTTTGATAACGGAGACATTTATTTTGGGGAATATGAAGGTTATTATTGTAAGGGTTGTGAATCCTTCTATACAGAAAAAGATTTAGTTAATACTAAGTGTCCAGAAGGACACCCCGTTACTCTTGAAAAAGAAAAAGCTTACTTTTTCAAACTAACTAAATATCAAGATTGGTTACTTGATTATATTGAAAAAAATTCAAAGTTCTTACAACCAGAATCTAATAGAAATGAAATTATTGCATTTTTAAAAAGAGGGCTTCAAGATTTATGTATTTCAAGAGAAAAAGTTTCTTGGGGTATACCTTTTCCTCCTGATGAAAAATACACAATTTATGTTTGGCTTGATGCATTATTCAATTATGTTTCTGGTCTTGGAGGATTTGAAAGTAATAATTTTAAAAAATACTGGCAGCCAGATTTACAATTAATGGGTAAAGAAATATTTAGATTTCATGCAATTTATTGGCCTATCTTCTTACATTCACTTGATTATCCACTTCCAAAAATTATTTTTGCTCATGGATGGTGGACTAGTGAAGGACAAAAAATGTCTAAATCATTCAATAATATGATTTACGCAGAAGATTATACAAGTAAATATGGTGTAGATACATTTAGATATTATCTACTAAGAGAAGTTTCATTTGGTTCTGATGGATCATTTTCTAAAAAAACATTTGTAGATAGAATTAATCATGATCTTGTATCTGAAATTGGTAATCTTTATTCTAGAGTATTAACTCTTGCACAAAAGAAAAACCAAGATACTGGATATAAATATTATAAAGATGAACTTGGAAGCAAGATTGAAGAAAGAATTAAATCTATTCACGAAAAATATCAAGCAATTGATTTAACAAGAGCATTATTTGATGTATTTGAAATTGCATCTTTTGCAAATAAGTATGTTCAAGAAAATAAACCTTGGGAATTAATTACAACTAACCCTGAAAAGTTTGATCAGGTTATGTACTCACTTTTAGAAACATTAAGAATCTTAGCACTTGAGTTATCTCCATTCTTAACAAGTAAATGGAAGGTTGCTTTTGAGCAATTAGGACTTGACATAAACAACCAAGATCACAAGATACTTGAATATACAAATATAATGGAAAATAAGATTGTAAAACGTGGAGAATATCTTTTTGAAAAAGTTGATGAAGAAAAAAAGATTTAATTTATAATCTTCTAAGATAATGAAATCCAGATGTTTTTGATCCTGGTTTCTTATATCCACTAGCCTTGTATGCAGCTTTGTGCATTCCAGTTCCATTAGTAATTATCTGTTGTCTTTCTTCTTCAATTATTTTTTTAATCTTTTCAGTACGATTAAATTGATCAGATACAGTTAATTTTCCTTTCTTGATTAATCTTCTAAATACTACACCATCATTTGGATTTTTATATCCATGATGAAATTTAGGATCTAGTGCAATTGTTTGTTCTTTACCTGGAAATGCTTCTTTAATACAGTTTATTGCTATGTTTAAAAAAGGAATTTTTTGTTTTTTAGAAAAATAATCTATTCTTTCCTTGTCATTTCCTTGCATGTTTCCAATAATCATTGATGGTTCTTTATTCTTATTAAAATATAAATCAAAATTAAGTGTTGCAACAGTATTATTGATTTCCATTTTTTTATCATTAATATCAAATATCTTAAAATTTAAATTAAATGGGATATCACCGATAAGATACAAGTAAGCTTTAAGCTTTCTTTGTTTAAATGTTTTATCTAGTTTTTCAAAGGAATCAATAAATTGTTCCATAATTATTAATTTTACTTTCTTGCTATTATTTATAGAATGTTTCAATTTATTATATTCAAATATTTGGCGACTAGCATTTGTGTGACCAAGCTCACTCCAAAGGAAACTTAAATTATCATCTCTAGTTATTGAAGATGGAAGTAATATCTTGCTGTATCTTTGTAAAAGTTTAATTTCTTTAGTTGGTACTGGTTTATTTTGTAATCCAATAAAAGAGCTTATGCTTAATGGACTTATATTTAATTTTAAAAGGATTTGTTTTGCATTTTCATAAGAAATAGTGTTTGCAACCATAATCCCTCAGAAATTTAAAATTATGATAAAGAAAAAAAGAAGATTTAGTTCTTCTTTCTTACAATTCTAACTTGATCTCCAGCTTTGATGTATTCTATTTCATCTCCAGAGTTAAGGTTATTAAATTCTCTTTTTTCAACCTCATATGTCTGGTAATCAGCTACATCCATCATCTGGTATTTTTCTACAAGATCAGCAATTATTTGACCATTGCCCTTATCAAGGATTGGAACTTCTGTGTCTGTTTGTGTTCCTTTTAAAAAATTCATTTTCTTATCATTAAAAACACCTGTTGCAACCATTCTTGCTTTTGCTGCACCGTGCTTACCTGGTTTTGATTTATCAATAGAATCTATCTTACAAACAACACCTTCAATTAAGATATATTGTCCTTCTTTGATTTTTCCAACTTGTTCGAATCTAATTTGTACTTCTGCCATATTTACTCACCATTATTTAAATTTTTAATATAAATTAGTACTACTAACCTATATATTAAGGGTAAGTAGTAATTAAAAAGCTTTTCTTGCTTGATTTTTTATATAAAGCTAAGGTTTAATACTATAAATTTAATTTATAAACCTTATGGTAATATATATTATAGTTAATTTCAAGATAATTCATGGTGAATTTATATGGTTATGAAGAAAAAAAACTTAGTTGATGATGAAAAAGATATAGCTCGTATATCTCCAAAGAAATTAGTGCATAGATTTTATAATAAAGTTAATGTTAGGACGGCTGCATTAATTATTTTAATCTCAGTTTTACTTGAAACACTAATCATGGCAATTGTTGGTGTTAAAAAAATAGGTATTTATTTTCTAATAACTATAGCAAACGCATTCATTGTTTGGTGGTTATTTATTGGAATTGTTTTATTTTTAGTAATGTACTTTATTAGAGGAAGCTATAAGGTTAAACCATATGATTTCAATCGTGTTCTTTCTGGTCTTGCTTCATTTAAAATAATAACAATCATTTCAACTTTAGTTGCAACAATAATTACTTTAATCTTTATACCAAATTTAATTCCTTACATTAGATTAGTGTTTGCTAATCCAGCACTTGCATACAGTGCAACTGCTCTTCCAGTAATTGGATTGTGGGGTATGATAGGTGTAGTATTATTAATAATTCTTGCTATTTGGGTTGTAGTTTATTATATAGCTATGTTCTATAACTTAATGGGAGAGATGTTTGAAACACAAAGTGCAGGATTTAAGATATTAATGCTTATAATCTTTATAGTAGTTGCATTCCTTCTACTATTGCTTTTTTAATTTTTCACTTCTTTTTTAAAATCTTACTCTTCTATATATATCTATGACAATTTATAATATTTCATCTAAGATAGGTGTTCTAATTGATGCCTATTATAAGAATGGAATAAAATTAGTTGTAAGGGACACAGAAACAAATGAAAAGAATGATTATTCATTTGATTTCTTACCTTATTTTTATCTTAAATCAAATAAAGAGCTTGATGTTTCTGAAGTTGATTATTTACAACAAAATCTTAAAGGAATTAGTGAAATAATTAAGACAGAAAAAGAAAATTCACAAAATATCTACAAGCTCTTGTTTATAGATATTGAGTCTCTTCTTTCTTCAAGAGAACACTTGCAAAAGAATGATATTAATCTTTCTTTCTCATTTATACTTTATGAATATGATATTCCTTTTATCCAAAGGTTCTTTGTGGATTATAATTTATCAACTTTTAAAAAGATTAAATATAATCTTGATGAAGATAATTATAAAATAGTTTCTTTTGAAGTTCTTGAAGACTATCTTCCTGAAAATCTTTCATATGTTACTATTGATCTTGAAGTTCTTCCTCCACAAAATGGAACCTTCCCAGTTCCGGAAAATGATTCAATCATCTCAATCTCTGTTATTGGAAACAAAATTGGAAAGAATATTTTCTTTTTAGGAAATGGAGAACTAAAAGATAAGTTAGAAATAGAAGGAATAAACATAAGTTATTTTACAAATGAAATTAAAATGATGGATGCGCTCATCTCTTTTCTTAAGGAAAAAGATCCGGACATCTTGTGGACATATAATGGAGATGGATTTGATTTAGATTACCTAGTTAAAAGATATAAGCACACAAAATCAGAAGAATTTAAGTTTGGAGAAAGAGATATTGTTTTCCATAAGTCAAGAAGCAAGGTAACATCTATATCCGGAACAGTTCATCTTGATGTTTATGTTTTAATAAAATTATTAAACTATTTACAAGTTTTTAATTATTCTAAATTTGATTTAAATACAATATATACACAGATAACTGGAAAACCAAAGCTTAAGCTTCCTCCAAAGGAAATGATTGAAGCTTATGAATCTCGTGATTATAAAAAGATAATAACATATAACCAGGATGATACAATTGCAACAGAAGAACTTGGATTATCTTATTACGCTCTTGTTTATGAAGTCTCAAAATTAATTTATGTTCCTGTGTTTGATGTTTTAAGATCATCAGCAGGAGCTCTTGTTGAAAAATGGTTTATTAGTTATTACACACAGAAGAACTTATTGATTCCAAACAAACCAAACGAAGATGAAATTTCAGAAAGGATGAGACACACCTTTGAAGGTGCATTTGTTCAACCTCCTTTATCTGGTCTTCATAAGAATATTGCAGTTGTGGATTTTAGAAGTTATCATATTTCATTAATAATCACATATAATATAAGTCCAGAAACAATTGATATTTCATTTTCAGATGATAAGGAAAAAACAGAAATTCTTGGACACTCCATATCTCCTTTTCCTCCTGGCTTTGTTCCTACTCTTTTATCAAGTCTTTTAACTTTAAGAATCGGTGTTAAAGATAAGATGAAAAAGCTAACAAAGGGAACTCACGAATACAAGAGATTATATGCTCAACAATATGCACTTAAGATTCTCCTTGCTTCAACCTACGGGTACATGGGTTTTTCAGGAGCAAGATGGTATTGTAAGAATTGTTTAACAATCATGTATCACCTTGTAAGAACAAAGATACAAGAAACAATAAAAGTTTTTGAAGATAAAGGTTATGTTGTTGTATATGGAGACACAGATTCTGTATTTATTAAATACATTGATGAAGATAAATTAAAACGTGACTTACAAGAAATAAATGATCTCCTTCCAAAATCAATGGCCTTAGAGCTTGAAGATTTATTTAAAACTGGAATATTTGTACTTGCAAGATCAGAAAAAAAAGCAGCAAAGAAAAAATATGCTCTTCTTGATTTTAAAGGAAATCTAAAGATTAAGGGTTTTGAATTTGTTAGAAGAGACTGGTGTTTTTTAGTTAGAGAAACACAAAAAGCAGTTCTTTCAATGGTTCTTGAAGACGAAAATCCTAAGAAAGCAATTTCTTTTGTTAAAGAAGTTCTTCTTGAATTACAAGAAAGGAAGATTCCAAACAAAAAATTAATTATTCAATCTTTTGTTCATAAAAAGCTTGGAAGTTATAAGACTCTTAATCCAGCAATGTCTGCTCTTCTTGATGCAAAAAAGGTTGGAAGGCAAATAACAGCAGGTGAAGTTATTGAATTCATAATCACAAACAAGCAAGGTAAAACAATTTCTGAAAAATCAAAATTTGCAGAATTTGTGCAGGAAGGAGATTATGATATTGATTATTATATAAATAATCAATTAATTCCTGCAATCTATCCAATTCTTGAGGTGTTTGGAGTTACAAGTGATGAGCTTCTAACTGGAAAGAAACAAAAAGGACTTGGAGATTTCTTTTAGCTAATTTATTGATTTCCAATAGTGTGCCTATTTATCCACAAGTAAAGAGATTCAGCTGAGAAAACTCCTTCTTCTGTAATAAATTTATCAATTAATTCATGTGGAACAATATCAAATGCTGGATTTTTAATATATAGGTTCTTTGGTCTCCCATCCATTGCATTCCAAACCTCACTTGCTTCTCTTTCTTCAACTTTTTCAGTTAACATTAAAAGAGAATTAATTTCACAACAATGAGTTGTTGTTAAAACAATGTGTGGTGTAGAATACTTTGGACACACAGAAGAAATTAAGTTTGTTCCAACCTTATTCATTATGCTTCCATCAGGAAATACAACATCTGCTCCTGAAAAAAAATAATCCATTTCCTTAAGATAATGTGTAACGCTAGAGTCTACAATTAAGGTTGTTTTAATTCCATAATCAGAAAGATTCTTAGCAGTAATTCTTCCTTGATATCTAGGTCTTGTTTCTGTACAATAAACTTCAAATTTAAGTCCTCTATCATGTGCCATCTTAAACATGTATTCAACCATAGTTGAATGACAATGTGTTAAATATTTACCACCATTAACAATCATGTTAGATGCAATTTCACAAACTCTTTTATTTCCAAGTTTAGTTTTTTCTTCATATAAATTTATTTCTTCTATAAGTTTTAAATGAGTTTCATCAAACTTATGTGTGTTTGCTTCCATTAAAATAAAGTTTAATGAACTTCTAAGCTTTGGTTCATTTGGTCTTTGTGAAACTAAATGATTTATGTTTTCAGTTAGTTCTTTAATGAACTCATCTCCAATAAGTTCATTCTTAATAATATACTCTTTAATTACATCAATTGCTGCAATCTCTATATTACTTGCACCTTGGATCTTAATTTCCTTAATATCCTTTGCAATTCTTAAAACATCTATATTTATCATATATTTTCCCTCTCTTCCTTAAAGAAGAGGTGAGATATTATATTTATAAAGGTTTCTTTACATATATTATATATACTTTTTTTATCTAAGAGTTAAATTTTATTTAGTTATCGCTAATGGTGAATTTGGAGTGTGAGATATTTTGATTAATACAAATATGAGCAAGAAACAACAAACTGTTGAACAACCATCTCAAGTAATGAGTGCAGAAGATAAGGAACTTGAAGAATTCCTAAATGCATCTTTACCAAAGATATATGTTTTTGGTGTTGGTGGAAGTGGAAATAACACACTTATGAGAATGAACACAATAGGAGTTGAAGGTGCAACAACAATTGCACTAAACACAGATGCACAAGCTTTAATTAAAGCAATTGCTGATAGAAAGATATTAATTGGTAAAAAAACAACTAAAGGTCTTGGAGCAGGATCAAATCCAGATGTTGGAGAAGCAGCTGCACAAGAATCAAAAGAAGAACTTAAAAAGATTATATCAGGTGCAGACATGGTGTTTGTAACTTGTGGACTTGGTGGTGGAACAGGAACAGGTGCTGCTCCAGTTATTGCTGGTCTTGCAAAAGAAATAGGCGCATTAACAATTGGTGTTGCAACCTTACCATTTGCAGTTGAAGGTAAAAGAAGAATTGAAAATGCATTATCAGGTCTTGAAAAACTAAGAAAAGAAGTAGATACATTAATATTAATTCCAAATGATAAAATTTTAGAAATAGCACCAGATTTACCATTACAGATTGCTTTCCAAGAGGTTGATAAAATCTTAACTGAAGCAGTTAAAGGAATTGTTGAGTTAATTACAAAAGCAGGAATAATTAATCTTGATTTTGCGGATCTTAAAACTATTCTTTCAAAAGGCGGAATGGCAATGATTGGTGTTGGAGAATCATCAACTGAAAGAGCAAATGATCAAAGAGCAATGCAAGCTGTTGAAAATGCATTAACCTCTCCTTTGCTTGATATAGATATTTCAACATCCACAAGAGCACTTGTAAATGTTCTTGGTGGAAATGATTTAACACTTAAGGAAGCAGAATTAATTGTTGAAACTGTAGCTTCAAAAATTAATGAAGATGCACATATTATTTGGGGTGCAATGATTGATGATAATTTTAGTAGAAATACAGTAAGAGTTATGGTAGTAATTGCAGGAGCAACAATACCATACCTTGATGGAACAAATAATTATAATACAGAAAAAGAAAAAGAAGAAGATTTAGATTTTGGAGTAGATAGTATTTAATTTAAGGAATTAACTTTCAAAGAACGGAGATGACTATAAATGCCAATGAAAAGACAACCATTAAGAGGAAAAATAGTTAATGATACA
>JBAWVI010000002.1:0-22155 GCA_037147375.1 archaeon
GATATCTATTTGCATCAAATACTTCAAAATCATCAGGTTTTTCTCCTGTTCCTATAAAATAGATAGGTGAGTTTGTTATGTAACAAGCAGTTAATGCTCCACCACCTTTTGCTGAACCATCAAGCTTAGTAATTATTACACCTTGCACTCCAACAGCCTTATTAAAGTGCTCTGCTTGGTCCTTTGCTGCTTGACCAATGTCTGCTGAAATTACTAAAAAAGAATATTTTGGTTTGAAAACAGAATATATTTCTTTAAGTTCTGTAACTAATTCACCATCAAGAGCACTCCTTCCTGCAGAATCAACTATAACAAGTCCAACTCCATTCTTTTTCATGAATGCTAGCCCTTCTTCAGTTACTTTCTTTGCGCTTGTCTCATTCTTGTTTCCATAGAAAGGAACATCTACTTGTTTTGAAAGTTGAAGAAGTTGTTCATAAGCTGCTGGTCTATAAGTGTCTGCACAAATAACTCCAACCTTGATTCCTCTTTTCTTATAAAATTTAGCAAGCTTTGAAGCACAGGTTGTTTTACCTGAACCAAATAAACCACATAAAAGAATTGATTCTGGATTTTCAGGAAGTTCCTTCTTTTCTTCCTCTCCACCCATGTATTTTAATAAAACATTATAACAAGTTTTGATTAAATGTTCTTTACGAGAAACTCCTTCTGGAACATTTTCAAAAGCTTCAGTTTCTATTTCTTTAGATATTTTTAAAACAAGTTGCACATTAACATCTGAAGAGATTAATGCTCTTTGTATTTCTTTAATAACTTCTTTAATTAATTCCTTATCAACATGAACAGAGTTTTTAATTCTGTCCAAGGCATCACGAATCTTATCTGAAAAACCCATAATAATTTACACCTATCCACTAATATATTATATATAAGGGAAATAAATATAAATGGAACATTCGTATATAAAAAGAAGGAGATTAGAGGAACTTAGCCATACTTTATAAATCTTTATTAATAGTAATATATTTATTAAGTTAGAAGAAACTTAAAAGGAGAGATAAAGATTATGGGTTACACATCTTTACTTGGAGAACTTAAGAGAACCAATACTGGTAAAACCTTAAGTTCAAGAAAAAGAGAA
The DNA here is from genome assembly GCA_037147375.1 of archaeon. GTDB lineage: Archaea > Iainarchaeota > Iainarchaeia > Iainarchaeales > CSSED10-239 > JBAWVI01. The sequence continues at coordinate 1,103 of JBAWVI010000002.1, forward strand.
TCTAGAGAAGATGAAGATAAAGAAAAACTTGAAAGAAATCAAGATGAAAGATTAGCTTTACTTAAAAAATATTATAAAAAATAAAAGAAGGAATGAATTATGGCTGGGGAAAAAGATATTCTAATTGAAGGTAAATTATTATCACTAAGACTTACAGAGCTTGAAAATAGAATAAAAGCTAGAGAAGCAACTGATAAAGATGTTCTTGAATATAGATTAAAATTAAAAAGAAAGAGTGAACTTGAAGCAAGAATAAATCAAGAACTAAAAGATAGAATGTTTAAGCTGGTAAAGAAAAAGTTAGTTGAGCCTACAAAAAAGCAAGTTAACAAGCTTGGTAAAGATAGAGCTAAAACATTAAGAGAACATTTCAAACCAAAAAGACCATTATAAATAAATCAAGAAAAGGAAAGTGAAATAAATTATGGATAATTCATCTCCTACATTACAAAAGTATAAATCAACTTTTAAGAAAAAGGAAGAGCCAAAGGAAGAAATAATAACTGATCCTGAAAAAAGAAGGCAAGAAAAGCTTGCTAAAGAAAGAGATTCACTTTTAAGAAAATACTATAAGAAGTGAATTTATGCCAAGCAAACCTAAACCAAAACATACCATGCCAAATCCAATGGTTCCTAATCTACTTGCAAGAAAAGAAATTAATGAACATAACAAACTAGTAGAATTGCAAAAAAAATTAATTGAAGACCATTTAAGACATAGAAAGAAAAAGTTATAAAACTCTTGATTTTGGTCTTACTTTTATCTTTTTACTTGGTTTTATTTCTTTAAGTTTGCTTATTCTTGGGAATTCAATTGTTTTTTTCTTTCTTATAATATTATAATTATTTAAGATAGATAATACTCTTTCTTTTTTGAAGTTAAGAATACCATCTTTTGTGAAATACCTATCTCTAATTGGAGTGTAAATATCTAATTCTTGTTTTAAATGAGCTCTTGAATAAGCAAATTTTTTTTCTGGATCGCGAGTTGAAGTATCGTACATTGCTTTCAAAAAAGGAATTTTTTCACAAGTAAAGGAACATCCTTTTTTTAAAAGGGGAATAGAAGAAAGAATTAATGCTTCTAGAAGTATATTTCTATTTTCTTTAGTTCTAATTAAATCAGTTCCTACTCTTTGAATATATTCAACATCTATTCTTTTAGGTGCTACGCCGAACTTAATTATTTCTTGTGGTTTATCCTTGTAATATAATGCAATTATTGCTTCATTATATGCGCTTATATCTATAAATCCATCATAAAATTTGAATATTGAACGATCTTGGATTATAAAATCAGGTGGTAAAGGTATTTTTGTAAGAGTTCTTGTTATGTTCCAAATATTTTCTTTAATTATTTTTACTTGGTTCATGATTATTACAATTAGGCTTATACGATTCTTTCTATTATATATTCTGGAGAAAACTTTTCTATATCATTGTATTCTTGACCTGTTCCAATATAGAAGATTGGTTTCTTTAATTCGTTTAGAATTGAGATTGCAACTCCACCTTTAGGATCTGTATCTATTTTTGTTAAAATAACTCCTGTTACTCCTATATCCTTATCAAAGTTCTTAACTTGATCAACAATTGCTTGACCTGATTGTGATTCTCCAATATAAATTGTAAGATGTGGCTTAACAACTCTTTTTATTTTTTGTAATTCTTGCATTAAGTTAATATTTGTTTCTTGTCTTCCAGCAGTGTCTATTAAAACTACATCTGCTTTGTTTGCTTTTGCAGAGGTTACTGCATCAAATGCAACTGCTGCAGGATCTGATCCATATCCTTGCTTAATAACCTTGATTTCAAGCCTTGATGCATGAACTTCTAGTTGATCAATTGCACCTGCTCTAAAAGTATCTGATGAAGCAAGGAAAACAAGCTTACCTTGTTTTTTATAAAGGTTTGCAAACTTTGAGATGGTTGTTGTTTTACCAGCTCCATTTGGGCCAATGAACATAATTACAAGTGGTTCATTATTTTCTTTCTTAATATAATTATTAATTTCACAATCTATGTTTAGTTGTTCACTTAAACTAATCTTTATTTCTTTTTTAATATCTTCAAGAAGATTTGATTTTGAAAACTTTGCATTTGAAAGTTTTAATTTTAAGTCTTCAACAATTGCGTGACTTGCATCAAGAGAAACATCAGCTTCAAGAAGAGATATTTCAAAATCCTCAAGGAAATCTTTTATTTCTTTTTCAGATAAAGAAACTCTAGAAACAAATAAGCTTTTGATTGCAGTAAAAACTCCTGTTTTTACTTTCTCTGGTTTTTTATCCTTAAGCTCTTCATATCTTTCAGAATAAATTGATTCTTCTTTTTCTTTTCCTTCTTCTTCAACTTCTTCTTTTAAATCTTCAATTTCTTTTTCAATCTCTTCCTTTATTGGAAGAGGTTCTGCTTTTGGAGATTCTTTAACTGTTTCTTTTTGGATAGGTTTAATATCAATTGGTTTTGAAACTGGGATTGGTTTAACCTCTACAGGCCTAGAAACAGGAATAGGTTTAGGTTCAGGAACCTTAATTGCTTCTATTTTTGGAGCAGGCTCTTCTTTGAATTGCTCAAGCTCCTTAGCTAGCTCCTTATCAAAATCATCAAGTTCTTCTTCCTTGGAAGAAAAGACTTCAATTTTTGGCTCTGATTGTCCATGTTTTTCTGTAATTACTTCTTTTTGTTTATCTTGAACAACTTCTTTTAGAACCTGTTTTTCTGTAATTGGTTCAGTTAGTGTTTGAGAAATAGGTTTTTCTTGTTCTTGAATTTGTGTAGGTTCTTGAACAGGAGCTTGTGCTTGTTCTTCTTCTTTTGTTTCTTCAACCTTTTCTTGGCCTTTACCAAAGATCTTGCTTGTAAATTCTTTGAATTTATTTTTTAATAATCCAAACATAAAAAGAACCTTCTATCTATTAAAATTAAAATAAGAAAATAAAAGATATTAAACTTTAATTAATATCTGTGCTTGATGGAAGTGATGCTTTTGATTTTGCTTCATTCTTAGCAAGCTCATTTAATGCATATGAAAATGTATTAAGCATTTTAACTGTTTGATTATAGTTTTCCATAAACTCGCTTCTAAGCTTGTTTAATTCTTTTTCTCTGTTTTCAATATCTCTAATAATTATATCAAGATCCTTATCAACCATGATGTTTCCTGGAAGAGTTATCTTTGCTTGTGTCTTGTTTGAAACATTACATTCAACAAGTATTCCAGCACCAATATTTATTAAAATACTATCGCTTGGCTTACTCTTCTTGATTTCATCAAGAGTAGATTTTGCTTTAATTATTTCTGTAAGTAAAGTTTCAACTTCTTTAATCTTTGAAGTTACTTTATTTAATTCTTGTTCTTTATTTTTATATAAAGATATAGTTTGATCTTTACTTAATCTAACTGTTCTTGAACTACTTACTTTTGCAGTCTGTTCTTTTTTTTCCATAAATATTCACCTATTAATTATAAAGTAAACTTTCCTTCAAACTCAAGTGCAATCTCATCAACCTTCATAAGCTCTATGTTACTTGTAAGAGATCCAACTATAATTGAATACTTGTTTGAAATTAAATCGTTACCAACAAATGAATCACCATAGTTAAGAGTGGTTGCTTTACCAATTACTCCAAACTTTTTAGTAAGTTCAGCAAATTCTTCTTTTTTAATATTTGGATTAACTAAGAAAAATTTATCATTAACATAAAGAGATGAACCTGGTAAATCAAGTCCTACACAAGTTTTTGCTTCAACAGGAACCTTAAAGAACTTAGATATTTCTTTAACACTTTCCTTTGATAAAAGTGGACTTGCTATTCCATATTTTGAATTGATTGCAAGAAGATTACCAAGTGCATTATAATCTTTAATTAATTTAACTTTAATTCCTTCTTTTTCAAGAATTTCAAGTTCCTTTGGATGAATTGAATCTTCTCCAACTACAACTTTATTGTTTACACACTTTAAGTAAACGCCTATAAGTGGAGATTGATTGATTTCCATCTTAATTATCTTAGTATTAACAAAACCAGAAATTATCTTTTCCTCTTTAGGCAAGATATTATGAGGAACTAAACAGAAATCATCTGTACAAATAGAGTTAACTCCCAAATAAGGGGAGCTACATATTAATGACTTAGTTAATCTCATTTTGTTTCTGCTTTTTGTTTTTTATCTTCCATTGGTCTTAGCTTTCCTGTTTTCTTTTCAGGCTTAGGCTTTGCTTCCTCAGCTTTTGCATCGTCCTTTGGAACTTCTTTTGGTTTTTCTTCTTTCTTTGGTTTTGATTCCTTATCCTTATTTCCTTTTACTTTAAAGTCTTTAAATTCTTTAGAGTCTTTTAAGAAAACATAAACCTTATTATTATCTTTATCTTCTTTAATGCTTATTGCAATCTTTCTTGGAGGCTTAGTTATACTTCTACCCCAAATGTAAGCATTTACTTCTCCAGAGATAATAATATCTTTTCTTTCCTTTCTTGTATGCTTTAATAAAAAATTATAAAGAGAGGTTATAGAATATTTAGCTCTCTTTGTTCTTGGTTTATCGTAAGCACTTGTTAATGAAACGTTGTAGCTTTCTGATGGCATAATATATCACATTTAATTTTATTTTTTCTTTGGTTTTACTTTTGTAGAAACATTTGTGTTTCTATTCATTAATCTATTCTTCTTATTGAACTTTGTGGATTTTCCTCTTTTACCACTCTTAGCTCCAGCTTTTAATTTTTCTTTTACAAGATCTATCTGAAGTGATCTGTATTTGCTTCCAAATTCTGTTTCTCTCCAGTTTCTTTTTTGTCTTCTATTCCAAATTCTCTTACCAGCTTTTTGAATAATCCAAACAGGAGTATTCATATATCCTGGACCAACTTTTTTTCTTTGAGCAATCAAGAATTCTTTTTTGTCTCTATCTTTGTTTCTTGCCATAAACAATCTAACTCCTTAAAATATTAATTTATTTATTCAACTACTTCCTTTGGTGCTTCTTCTTTCTTTCCTTTTTTAATTGCTACATGTGGTTTTTTACCTGGATTTGCTTCCTTGTATATCTTAGCAGCAATTTTATCAACGTACTTTTGACCATTAGGAGTAATAATTCTTCCTTTCTTATTTTCAGATATCTTAACAAAACCAAGTTTTTCAAGATCTTGCATACAAGTTCTGATTATTTTTCCACCAGCTTGTCTAAAAATAGGAGGTCTAACACCACGTCTTTTCTTTCCACCATAATAATTTCTTAAAGCATTTACAGTTACGTGACCTTCGATGTATGTTTTTCTTAAAATAGAAGCCATTCTAACATACCACCAATCTTCTCTAACTGGAGCTCTTTCTGTATGAGAACCTGTTTTTACATATGCTGTAAATTCAGGAGCCTTTACTTTTTTATTATCTTTAAGATCTTTTGCAATCTCTTCAATTAATGTACGTGCTTGTACATCGTTAACTGTTGTCAAAGTTGTTCACCTCAAATTTTAAATTAAGTTTTTGTATTTACTATAAAATAAGTTATATTTTATCTTTATATATAATATACCCATAGTTCTATTTAAATATGTTTCTTCTCGGCCTTTTCTTCAAATACTTATCTTCTTTACATAGTTGCATGAGAGACAATGAAGTTGAAGATATCTTTTTACTTTATGATTTACTTTTCCTCTCATTATTCTAGTTTTTGTATTATTTGCATCTCTTATCTCAAAACAATTCTTGCAAACTTGTATTTGTATTTCTTTTGGAACTCTATAATTAATTTTTTTTGCAAATTCAAATGCAAGTTTCACATATCTTTTAATATATGGGTTGCTTTTATAAGATTTATTTTCAGAAATAGCAAAATCAATTAAGTAAGATATTTTTTTTTTAATAGCATCTTTGTTTTTTACCATAATTTCTCCTTTCTTGAAAAAATTTAAAAGAGAAATGCACCCGCCGAGAGTCGGACTCGGGCCGAAAGCTTGGCAAGCTCCCATACTAACCACTATACTACAGGTGCATAACTTGAATAATAATATAATTAATATAAAAAATGTTTATAAATGTGTTGTCTAGTCATTAAACGCGTGTTAAGTTATCAATCTTCTTTTTTGGTTTAATTAATATAAATGAAATTATAGCAATTATAAACAAAGCAAGTAAGATGTACCCAATATATCCTTTACTATCTGATTTTTCTACAACCTTCATTTTATTTAAATCATACCAAACATCTTTCAGTTTATTTGTATCTGTATTTTTATCATTAATAGATATTGCATTATTATCTGTTAGATCTTCAATAACTTTAATTTCTTGAGTAGGATAAACATATATGCTTTTTGAATAATCATAATCTCCAGATATTATAAAATCAAATCCACAAGAATCTATTTTATCAAAGCTTTTTATATATACTTCTGGTTGATTTGATTGCATTATAGAAATTACTTTAGATTCACTAGATACAATTCCACAATAATTAAAATCAAATTTTAATGTTTTAGTTTTTGTTGTGTGATTTATAATATCCATTCCTAAATACAATTTATCATCTTTAAAATAAAATATTGGAGGAAGCACAAAAAATGCTTCTTGATATAATCCATCATTTGTGTATACATTTACACTACTTTCAACATCTTTGTATTGATTAGCTAAGATATAACTATAATACATAGGACTATCGAGATCTGGAAGAATAAAATGGTATATTAATTCTTTTTCTTGAAATGCATCCAAATAAACAATTTCTTCACTATATCTTGGATAAATTTGAGTAAATGAATCATGTGTTTTTAAAATAACAAGTGTTGCAAGTGGATTTGCATTTGTGTTTTTAATATTTGCTTTAATTGTGAATGCACTTTTTGTTTTCATGTCTTCAGGAGATATTAAATTAATATTTAAAACATCTGAATAACCATAATCTGCATAACTTTTTTGTGTGTTAATATTAAAGGATTTTATTTTTTCTTGAAATTCAATTTCAACTGTGCTCATCGTTGTTAATCTATCTTTAATATTATCTGGATCCTTTGATTTAGAAATTATTATATGACTTGCATCAACTTGTCCAACTTCACCATAGGTTGCATCAACAGGTATCCAATCATATCCAGGAACATAAGCTTCTACCCAAGCATGTGCATCCCAAGATAAAGTACTATTTGCATATCCTGAAACATATCTTGTTGGTATTCCTCTAGCTCTTAATAAAGCAGCAGTTAAATTTGCAAACTCATCACAAACCCCTCTTCTTGTAGAAAGAACAGTAACTGCATCTTCAACAACCTCAGAATAAGCAGTATCATAAGTTATATTTTGGTGAACCCAATTAGTTATTTCAACAATTTCTGTAATTGCATCATTACTTGTTTTAATTGCATTTGCTACAGAAATAATCTCACTTCTATTTGATTGTATGTTCTTTGTAGGTTCTAAATATTCGTTGTTATCAGTAATTGGATTATTAAGATCATATTTGGTGGTTGGTAAGATAATCTTATTTTCAGCTTTGATATTTGTATTTATATGAAAATCATACTTATATTCGTCTATTGGATCAATATTAAAGGTTGCTACATCATTACCATATTCATCTTTTTCTATAATCGCAGGTACCTTTGCACCATTAGAATCAAGATAATAAACATCACGTGAAACTATTTGGGATTTTTGATTTGAGAAAACAGGAGTAGTAAACGTAAATGAATTATTTTCTGTATAACTTGTAATTAATACAGGCACAGTTAAATTAATATCTACATCTATCATTTTACTTTTAATAGCATCAAAATTTAATTTTTGTTCAGCAAACGCACTTGTTGAAAATAAAATTAATAATAATAGTATTAATACTTTAAATTTATTCATATTTCCTCAAAAGTATATACGATAAAAAGATTTTTAAAGTAAATCAATATAATATATCCTAAATAAATAGATGATAATTATGAAAACAAAATACACAAACATTATAGTTATTGGAATAATACTACTTGCTATAATTATTGGAATTTATTTTTATCCTATTCTCCCAAGCTCAATGGCAAGTCATTGGAATGAGAATGGAGTAGTAAATGGATATATGCCAAAATTTTGGGGTGTGTTTTTCATACCTATAATGTTAATTGGATTATTTTTATTATTCAGGGTTCTTCCAAGATTTGATCCACTAAAAAGAAATGTAGATGATTTCATGGGTTATTATAATATATTCATAATTATTTTTACAATATTTATGTTTTATATTTACCTTCTAACATTATTTTTTAATTTTTTTGGAAGTCCAGAAAATATATTTACTTTTTTTGCACCAGCTTTCGCTATACTTTTTTTCTATTTAGGAATATTAATTGAGAATGCAAAAAGAAATTGGTTTATTGGAATTAGAAATCCATGGACATTATCTTCAGATTATGTTTGGAACAAAACACACAAGATGGGTGGAATCTTATTTAAGGTTGTTGCAATCTTAAGTTTAATTGGAGTTTTCTTTCCAAGTTTAGCAATATGGTTTATGCTTTTACCAATAATTATAGTAACTGTTTGGGTAATGATATACTCATATCTAATTTACAAAAAAGAAAATAAAAATAAAAAATAAAGTGCAAGGGACAGGATTCGAACCTGCGAAGCACTAAGCACACGGTCCTTAGCCGTGTCCCTTTGACCGCTCGGGAACCCCTGCACAACTTTTTTGCGATATGCAAAAATATTTACTTAAAATAATTAATTTAAAATAAATTAATATAAAAAATGCGTTAAAAGTGGCCCTAAGCGGATTCGAACCGCTGATTCTCACCTTGTAAGGGTGATGTCATAACCGCTAGACCATAGGGCCAACTTATACTTTATATAAACTTATGAACTAAAAGGAATTTAAATATGTTGGTTTTGAAAAAAGCACGAATTTAACAAAAAGAAAAGGTTTAAATACATAATATCTTAATATATATACCTTTTAATAATAGGAGAATAATATATATAACTCAAAAAATGGGTGAGATTTAATGTTTAATAGACAATATGTAACAAAACTAATTGGTGTGTTTATATTTGCATTTGGTTTGTTTTTTTTATTACTAGCCATTACAAATGTATTTAATGAAGTAGAATTCATAAAAGAATATGAGGATTGTATATCAATTGCAAGTTATACTCCTGGAATACTTGATACTTGTAAAGCAAATGTATCTAGTGGACTTAATATAGTAATTAGAGCAAATCAAGTTCAATTAGCAATGGGGCAATACTTGAGAGTATTCTTTTGGCAAATCATACAAATCTTATTTGCTATAATTCTAATCATTGTTGGTGATTATATCTATCTTACAAAAAAGAAAGAAGAAGCAGCACAAAAGCCAATAGCAGTTAGAAAAAAAGTAGTAGTTAAAAAGAAAAGAAGATAAATAAATCTTCTTTTACTTTCTTATTTTTTTATTTTATTTGAGTTCATCAAATGTAACTATATTTATTTCCTTATCATCTTTAACTGTAGTCTCTGGAGATACTAAAAACATAACTCCTTTTTCTTTTGAAACTTCAATTAATTTAGTTGATAAAGGCATGTCAGTTACAATTGCATAAATCTTGTTTGGTTTAAAACCTTCAAGCTTTGATAAAAGATCTTCGTTCTTTGAAGCACCAATTCTTCTAAACTTTTCATTTAAAATTCTTGATTGTCCTTTATTTTCTCCTTCATTAACAATCTCAAGAAGTGATGCTTTTATCTTGTCTGTTAACTTTGGAAGAATAACTTGCTTTTTAGGTTCAACCTTCTTTGGTTTAATTTCTTTTTCCTTAATAATTTCTTTTTCTTGCACTGATGCTTGTACTTGAGAAACAATTGGTTCGCTAACCTTTGTTTTTGTTGTATATGCATCAACTTCAACAGGAGCAAAATCAGTTATTTTCTTAAAATCTATATTTGTTTCTTTCTTTTCTCCAAAATTTGTTTGTGGATAGATAATATCAACTGGTTCTTTTGGAATAGAAACAATATCTTCTGTTAAGTTTGGTTTACTAATATTATTAAATGGTTTTCTAGAATCATCTGTCTTGTGGAAATCATCACGTCTTTGGAAACTATTATCTCTTCTTTGAGAATTATTATCTCTTCTAAAAGAATCTCTATTTCCTGAACCATTTCTATCTCTATTAAAATTTCCTCCACCACTACGATTATCTCTTCCTCCAAATCCACCTCTAGGAGATGCAGAAACATCTACTCTTTCAACATTTGGAATACTTGATAACATGCTATCAAACTCACTTTTCTTGAAATCATCTCTTGGTCTTGAGTCTGTATGTTCATAATGAGTTGATGGAACATTATCTCTATGTTCGTAACGTGGTTTATCATCACGATTCTCGTAACGTGGTTTATCATCGCGATTCTCATAACGTGGTTTATCATCTCTATTCTCATAACGTGGTTTATCATCACGATTCTCGTAACGTGGTTTATCATCACGATTCTCATAATGTGGTTGATAATTATTTAATGGTTCTTCTCTTCTTTGTCCAAACTGTAAAGGTTTCATAATCTTATGCTCGTTTGTTGCAGAAAATTTAGTTTGCTTAACAAGGTTTGGAATTGAAGTGGTTACTTGAGATGGTTCATCTACAGAGATTGGAGTTGCTTCAGGTATAACAGAAGAACTACTAGATCTTTGTTTATTTGAATCAATATATCCTGCTTTAATCTTTCTTCTTAAAGCTTGATTAATCTCTTTTTGAGTTAATTCCTCAACTTCTTTACCATCTGGTGCACGTGACACGAAATCAACCTTCATATACTTAAGTAATTGAGATTGTTGTATTTCTCCTCCATGATCACCATCAAGGAAAAGAGTAACGATCTTACCCTTACAAATATCAGATAGGGATCTTGGTATTCTTGCACCACCTGTTGAAATAACGTTTGTAAAACCATACCTTAGCATGTTAATTACATCTGCTCTTCCTTCAACAACAATAACTTCCTTACTTGAGCCTATTGTTGGACCAGCTGGAAGCTTATCAGGACCATAAAGAATAATATCCTTAGTCTTGAATGATTCTTGTATTTCATCCATAAGTTCTTTAGTATCTGGTATTTCTTCTTGCATAACCTTACCAAGAAGTTCAATTGCTCTTTCTTTAATTTGCTTTCTCTTTAAACCTCTTGTATCTTCAATTTGTTTAATTATAAAGAAAGTATCACAAGGACCAACCTTATCAATAGTTTCAATAGCTGCACCAATTATTGCAGTTTCAACCATAGATAAAGAACAAGGTAGTTTTAATGTTCCTGTTGTTTTGTTATTTGAATGGTTAACTGTGATTTCTATTCTTCCAATCTTTCCATTCTGTTGAAGTTCTTTTATATCCAGTTGTGATCCTAAAAGTCCTTCTGATTGTCCAAAAATAGCACCAATAACGTCTGGTCTTTCAACTAATCCTTGAACCTCAAAATCTGCTACAATCAAGTATTTGATTGTTTCTAAATAGGTTTTACCCATAATTTATTCACCTGTTTTTTTAATTATATTTTGCTTATGTAATCTAATAAACAGGAATTTAGTTCATACTCTAAAAATAGTTGATTTCTAAAAAAATAAGTATATGCTGATCTGGTCTTATAGGACTTTGATAACCTTGTGATGACTCGTTTTTCCTTTAAGTATCTCTACCCTATATCCATTTTCCTTAAAAAGCTCGATTAGTCTCTTATTAGCCTTTCCCTCCACTGGGACCGCCTTTAATCTGACCTTAAGCTTTCTTCCTTCAAGCAACTCAATCTCTTCTTTCTTTGAGTTACAAATAACATCAACTTTGAGAATCTCACTTTTCTCTAAGTTAATTTTGTTTTGCATATAACTTTATTTTTATAAATTATAACTATTTTTAAATTCTTAAATTCTGTTTTATAAAGATTTAATTTGTTAATTCTTAAATTTTATATTCATTTTAAAAAAATTAAATAAAAATATAAATTTAAATTTCTCACTATTCTTATATTATATAATGAAACAAAATGTTTATAAAAGCGTTTATTAAAATTAATTAAAAATAGTTTATAACTAAAATTTAGAAAAACTAAAACAAAATTAAATCCCATCAATCCTAGTGAGCACCGATTAAAAACATAGATTTATAATGTGTTGTAAACAATATCTTACTTGTAAGGAAAGTAAGAATGTGAAATAAATATGAATCAAGTAAAAACAGTCACGATTAGTGATAAGGGACAGATTTGCTTACCAGTTAACTTTAGGAATCATCTTAATTTAGATAAAGGTAGTTCTCTTATTCTTTTTTTAAAAGATGATACAATTATTATTAAAAAAACAGAAAATGTTCTAAATGATTCTTTCTCTAAAGATGAGAAATTGTATTTATTATCAGAAAAGGCATTAAAAAAAACATGGGATAATGATAAAGATGAAAGATGGAACAAATATTAACCAAAGAGATATTTTTCTTGTATTGTATCCATTCTCTGATTTATCTGGATCAAAGAAAAGACCAGTCTTAATTCTTTCTAAAAGCGAGTTTAATAAACGAAATGAAGATGTTATTTGTTGTTTAATAACTTCTAATCTTAATTATGGGGTAGATAATATTGGAATAAACAATAAAGATTTAGAAAATGGGAACCTAGAGTTTGAAAGTATGATTAAACCATATAATTTATTTTATGTAAATAAAAGTTTGATTTATAAAAAACTAGGTAAATTAAATGCAGAGAAGTTTTCAGAAGTATATAATAAAATAATTAATACAATTTCATTATAACAAGGATGTGCAAAGGTATGAAAAACAAAGCTAAAGGATCAAATGCTGAAAGAGAACTCTTACTTATGTTCTTTAAGGAAGGATATGGAGTATCAAGAGTTGCTGGATCTGGTTCTTCACAATTACCTACTCCAGACATAATTGCTTGTAAGAAAGGAAAATGCATAGCTATTGAATGTAAGACAAAAAGTGGAAAATACTTAAATATCAGGCCAGAACAGGTTGAAGAGCTAAGAACCTGGGAAGGGCTTGCTGAATTTCCAGCTTATGTTGCTTGGAGGCTTGGGAAAGACAAGTGGTACTTCATCTCTCACAAGGATCTTAATAAAACTAAAAAAGCATACTCTATAAAAAAGGAAGAAATTATGGAGAAAGGACTTGATTTTCATGGGTTTTTAAACCTTATGACACATTAATATATATTAAGATAAACTCTAATTTTATATGTAAAAATATTGAGACTGATTAAGCATGTACATGGAACTTGAAGAAATAATTAATGCTCTTGAAAGAGAAGCTAAAAAAGAAAAAGGACTTAAGAATAAATGCCTTTATGATACTTCAATTTCTGCTTTAAAAGAATTAAAAGATAGAAAATTAGATAAATAAATTCTCCAATTTATTTTTGATTACACCATCTTTTATAATCATCATGATCCTTGAAAAATCTAATAATATATATTTTATTATCCTTGATATTGTAAACCAATCTAGAGGACAATGTAACTTTTTCTACAAAATAAGAAACTCCGTGCTGAAGGTGCTTTCTAGCAATTAGATCTTCAGAAATTATTTTTAATATTTTCTTTTGAACTATAATTTGTAGAGACTTATCTACTTTTAAAAGATCCTCTTCAAAATCAGTAGAATAAGTTACCTCATACAAATAAATCACAATTTAACGTTTCTTAAATGAGGAAATTTTTTGAAAAATTCTTCTTGAGAATGTACCTTTGTTTTTCCAGTTTTTATTTTTGCAAGTTCTTTTTCAACAGCTTTGCCTACTAGTTTTACTTCTTCTTTTGAAGGTATATATTCTTCAGTATCTATTTTATACTTGCTTGCAAGTTCCATAATCCCAAGTCTTACGATTTCACTCTTTGTATTGAAATAACCTTTTTCTATGAACCTATCTACATATTCCTTTGGTTTACCATTTAATCTAACCATAAACTCATCCATATTTAATCACATATATATTATAAAACAAAGAATTTAAAAGGATACCATAATGGTATCTATTTGGTATCAATAAAATAATTAAAGGAGTTTATATCTTGCTGTAAATTTATCAACTTCACTTTCTTTAATTGGACCAATTCCAATACAAGTAAAATCAGGAGCTGGAAGCTGTGTATGTGCTGCATCCTTAATTAAAACAGCAGTTAATTGATTTTTTACTTCTTGATAAAGAGCAAGTAATTCTTCTCTTGATTCGACTTTTAGAACAACCTTCTTTTGTCCTTCGTTAAGCCATGCCTCTGCAACCCTAGGATCTCTCTTAGAAGTTAGAATGTACGATTCAACTGCTGCATGCGAGACTTGAGCAGCAATCTTACCTTTTCCAAGTTTTAAATCATTTCTGAAAACAATAACTTGTTTGTACATATTTTTAATTTAGTTAATTTATATTTATTTGATAAAGATAAAAAAAGATGAGAATAAAATTTATTCTTCATCAAAAGCTTCAAGCTTTTTTAGAACAACATCAGAAGATTCAAGTCCAAGGTAAGTAACTTTCCAAGTTGTATGGTTCTTTCCCCACATTGAAGTAATTTCTTTTGTTTCTCCAACAGTTAATTCTGTATTATATTCATAACCCTTATGCTCATTCTTAACCATGTACAATCTATTGTATTCCATGATTATGTGTTTAGGGTTTGCGCTAATAACTTTGAAAATATTTATTTTATTGTCTTCTTCAAACTCTTCATTTAACTCAACATAAACAACTTTGTCTTCAAACTTATTGTTTGTTGGTCTTTCCATATCTGTTATCTTTTTGATTAAATGTATTTTTATTTCCATAATATTCATTCTCCAAAATTTATTCTTATAAATATTCAAGATAAAACATATCTTTTCTCTATAAAGAAGTAGATAAATATATTTTTAAATATATTTACCACGTGATTATGACCTGATCTGTCCTAAAAGTTGGATTTATTATGGTTTTTTCAAGATTTACTGGTCCATCTGAGAGGAAATGCTTAAGTCCAAGATCAGCTATCATTGCACCATTATCAAGGCATACTTGGAATGGAGGGATATATAATTTAAGCCCTCTTTGAGAACAAAACTTAATTAACATCTCTTCAAGTGCCTTACTTGCAGCAACTCCCCCAATAACCATAAGTTCTTTCTTCTTTGTGTAAGATATACCTCTTTCAGAAACCTCAAGAAGCATAGCATAAGCTGTGTGCATGAAAGAATAAACTAAATCTTCTTTCTTAACTTTACCAATAAGTCTAGTTGCATTTGTTAATAGACCTGAAAAGACTATATCCATTCCTTTAACAGAATATGGAAGATCTATATAATTGTGAGATTCAAAATAAACCTTATCTAAGATCGGGCCTCCAGGAAAACCATATCCAAGCTCTCTTGCAAATGAATCAAAAAGATTACCAATTCCAATATCAAGTGTTTCTCCTAAGATCTTATATCTTCTATCATCAAGAGCTATTATTTGAGTATTTGCTCCACTTGTATAAATAACAAGAGGATCCTTTGCTTTCATTAATGTTTTTCCAATCTCAATATGTGCTACACAATGGTTAACACCAACAATTGGTTTATTATATTTAATTGATAAGGTTCTTGCAAAGGTTGCTCCAACTGAAAGACAAGGTCCTAGACCAGGTCCCTGAGCAAAAGAGATAACAGAAACGTCCTTCATCTTGATTTTTGCAACATCAAGTGCTTCTTTTAGAACATCAATTGCATTTGAGTAATGAAATTGAGCTGCATCAAATGGTTTAATACCCTTATCTGGTTGCTTGTATTGTCTCTTAACGTTTGCAAGGATAATTCCATTAAAATCAATGATACCTACACCAAAAGTGTGAGCAGTAGATTCAATTCCAAGAGAAATTAATCTTTCTTGTTTGCGCTTTGTAACCATAATTATAATATAGATTAGAAGAATTTAAAAAATGAAAAGAAAAAGTAAATTTAAATCTTATGTTGTAAAAAACTTATAATAACTATTACTTGTATTAAAAGTATAATTTCCTGCTCCTGGGTTATAAACAGCAAGACCATCATTTATATTATATTTATTAATATCTTTAATTCTTAAAGCAACAATGTATTTTTGACCTCTATTACTTAATGTAACCTTTCTTACTTGCATACCAATGTTTGGAGCTTCAATAATTTCTGGGTTACCTAAACTACTAATTCCATAATAAATTGCTGCATGACTTGGGAAATAAATTAAGTCTCCTGGTTGTAATACAGAAAATTGAGAATCAACACAAACATATTTTCCTCCACTTAAAGGACAATTAATTTTAATTATTTCCCCACCATCAGTTGGACTAGGAGAATAAGGATCTTTAACATACATACTTGCTATAGATAATCCATTTGCAAATATTTTATGTACAGAAGTAGTACTTATATCTTTTAAACCAAGATCACCAAGAACAACAAATTGTAAACCTAAACAATCAATTCCAGGATTATTTGTAAAACCATATTTATTTAATCTTCCACCCATTCTTGATCCATACTCTGTTCCTATGTATGAATATGCTCTTTCTGCAATTTGTTCACCTAGAGCTGAATTTGTGGTTAAACTAGGGCTAGGGTAAATAATCAGGATAATATACACTCATAAAGTTTTCATAGAAATATAAATAATATGCTGTTTTTCTCATACTTGCATAAACAGACCAATTATCAAGTATTTTATTAGTATTATCAACTACTGCATGTGGATAATAATCTCCAACAGCAGGTATTCCTTTTGTAAAGTTATTTGCTCCTAAATCAATCCCTATTGAATATTGATAAAATGATCCAAAGGCTGTATTTATTGCATCGTTTATGCTTCCATTTGGTTGATCAATATCAGAAATACTAAATTTATTAAAATTTTCTTGAAGTTTATCTCTTGAAACTAAAAAGAATGCAGCAGAAAGAACTAAACTTGCTTTATAATCTGTTTTACCTAATTCTATAAAACTAATAAAATTAGAATTATTTGTTATTTTATAGTTTGTTTTATTAATATAAACAATTAAATCAGCTTGTGTAGACATAAAGTCTTCGTTTTGATTTTTAAAAGCAATTAAGTTAACTTGACCTACACCCCAAGATACTCCATCATCTCCAACAGTTGTATTTGGATTAAATGCTGATTCCCCACCAATTACTGCAAACCAAACAGCATGTTGTTCTTCACTCATTCCTATTTTATCAGCAACGTTTTTCATTTCAGCAACAACAACTTGATTTGAGCTAACACTTATTTCATTATATTTTACAAATATAGTATCTTCTAAATTTGCATCAGAATCTTTAACACATTGTCCAGTTGCAGTACAATTAAGTCCATCAGTACTTATATCATCACTTAAGTTAACCATTCTAAATGAGCATAACTTAGAATCAAATAGTTCACAATCTGTAGTTGGTGTTGTTTGTGTTGGTGGTAAAACTCCTCCTGTTATTCCTGGAATCCATTCAGGAAGTAATCCACCATAAAATTCAATTAACTTTCTATTGTTTATTTTATAAATATTTATATTCGCATAATTTATATCTGCAGGAACAAAAACATAATAATCATATGCATCAGTATTTGTATAACCAACTGAGAGGAGATAAGATGCATTTATTCCTGATACAGTGATTGTATTTGTATTAAGTGTGTATTGTAAATTACCTAATACTAATGGAGTTGGAACTGATACAGTATTTACTGTTTTTAATGAATTAATAATTTCTGAATTAATATTCATTCCAGTTGTTATTTGTTTTATATTTAAATTAGCTTGTTTACCACTTTCTCTAGTTATAGTAAAACTTATATTTTCTGGAGTTGCTTTAGATGTATAACAAGTATGATTATCACAAATAAATCCATCTCCACTAGCTTTAGCAGGAGTTAATTTAATTGTTGAAGATGTAATTGTTATATCTTTTACAGTTGGTTGATTTTGAATTGGATTTGTTGGAACCAAACCATCTTCCTTACAATCACTAGAATCTATTTGACACACACTACTACATTTAAGATTACCAGAATTATAATTTACTTTTTGTCCGATATTTAAGCTACTACAAGCTACATTTTCTAAATCTTCAGAAGTATTACAATCAGAATCACCACAAATATAAAATAAATTCCCATCACAACTTTCGCCTTTATCTATTACATTGTTACCACAATATTCTGTTGGTTTTTTACCTGTGAAGTTAATTTCAGACATTGCAGTAAAATAATTTGGTTTTTGAAAAATATTTTCTCCATCGAGTAAAAATGTACCAAAATAATTTGATTTATCAGTTCCCCAAAAATCCTTTAAATTTGCTTCATAATATACTTTTCCATAACTATTTTTATATACTTTATATTTTAATATATATATATAAAAAGCACCTACACTTTTATTTTTGGAATTAGGATTATTAATTGTTAAAAATCCAGTTTTTGCAATATTTTCTGTAGTTCCGCAAGCTATATCTAAAGATGGATTACTTGAAAGTGTAATTCCCATTTCTTTTAACTTTGCTATTAATCTACTTCTATTTTTTAAACAAGTTGCATCGAAATCATTTTTTACAAAATAAGTATCTTTAACGAAAAACCAATCAGAAAGCAAATCATCCATTTCTAGCTTTTTACTTGCATCTAATGATTCTGGTAAATAAATTGAAAAATAAGATATATCTTCCATGTCTTCAATATAATATTTTTTTGCAAAAGGACCACAATACCAAGAATCACAAATTGCACCTGTTGAAGGGACACTATCATTAATAAAATTAAGTGTAATTTGACCTGTAGATGAATTTATTGTACTTGTCTTAATTTCGAGTTGCTTATATGCTCCAGGAGTATTTACTTGTCTTGTATTTGAATCTACAGCATATACAGCTCCAACATTTATTAATAACATTAATGCAATTATTGCAAATAGAATATATCCTTTAAATTTCATTTTTACCCACATTTAAGTTAATTAGTTAGTCTAAAATATCTATATATTATATGGATACATTTAAAAAGGTTAATCTCTAAAGCAAGGATATGCATACAAATGTATTTATAAGTATTTTCTATCTTTATAATATATCTAGCCTTTCTAAATAAAGGCCTTAAGAAAAAAGGATAAGATTATATGACTATTAAATTATATAACACTCTTACAAGAAAGAAAGAAAACTTTAAACCTGTTGAAAAAGGAAAATTAAAGATCTATGTTTGTGGTGTTACTGTTTATGATGATGTGCATCTTGGCCACGCTATGTCGTATATCTATTATGATATGCTTATTAATTACTTTAAGCATTTCCATAATTTTGATGTATTGTATGTTAGAAATATAACTGATGTTGGACATATGACAACAGATGCTGATGGTGGAGAAGACAAGATTGAGAAAAGAGCTAGTGAAAGAAAGGTTCATCCAATGGAACTTGTTTACAAGTATACTCATAAAATGTGGAAAAGTTTTGATGCAATAAACTTAACTAGACCAAATCTTGAACCTCAAGCTTCTGCGCATATCCTTGAGATGCAAGAATGGATTAAAAAAATGCTAAAGAATGGATTTGCATACGAAGTTAATGGAAACGTTTATTATGATATTTCTAAATTTGAAGATTATGGTAAGTTTTCAAATAACAATACAGAAGAAATGTTAAAAGATACTAGATTTAAGAATGATGAACAAAAAAAGCATGCAGGAGACTTTGCTTTATGGATTAAAGCAGAACCTAAACACATTTTAAAATGGCAATCACCTTGGGGTGAAGGATACCCAGGATGGCACCTTGAATGTTCTGTTATGGGAACTAAATATTTAGGAGATAATTTTGATATTCATGGAGGAGGAATTGAACATTTATTTCCTCATCATGAAAATGAAATTGCTCAAAACTATGGATACTTCCAAAAGAAGGTTGTTAATTATTGGGTGCACACAGCTCTCTTAATGGTTGATGGACAAAAGATGGGTAAATCAAAAGGGAATTTTATAACCATTGAAGATTTCTTAAAAACACATTCATCTGAAGCCCTAAGATATCTTGTTCTTTCAGGGCATTATAGAAAACCACAAAATTATACAGAAACTTCAATTAAAGATTCAGAAAATGCAATTGAAAGAATAAATAATTTTATTTTAAGATTACAAGAAGTTAAGAATGAAAAAGAAACTAAGTTTGCAGAAGCAATTATTGATAACTCAATTGAAAACTTTTCAAAGCAAATGGATGATGATCTTAATACTCCTGCTGCATTTGCAGAAATCTTCTTTTTAATTAAAGAAATAAATAAACTAATGGATACAGATAGAGTTACTGTTTCAGAAACAGAAAAAATACTTGAATTTTTAAAGAAAATAAATCTTGTGTTTAAAATATTTACTTTTATTAAGAAAGAAGATCCTCGTAAACCAAAAAAAAATAGAATGCCTGAACCAGAAATACTTGAACAAATTAAGAAAAGAGATGAATTAAGAAACAAGAAAAAATGGGAAGATGCAGACGTTATTAGAATGAATCTTCAAAAGAAAGGTGTTGTTCTTTTCGATAACAAAGATGGAACAACTTGGAGATATGAATAAAGCAATATAATTATATTTAATCTAATGAATCTTATTTTTATTTTTTTCTAATTTATTAATAAATGCTTTTTCTAAGTCCATATTTAGATATGATGCAAGTTTTAGTGTTTGCCAAAAAATATCTGCAACCTCGTCTTCTAAATTACCTGCGTCTGTACTATTATTAAATTCTGCTCTCTTTGTTTCTTTGTGTAATAAAACTCTTGAAACTTCTCCGATCTCTTCAACCAAATGTAAAAATGCATGTATTGGTGTTGTTTCGCTTTTTGTGTATCCTATTTTTACTAAATGTTCATAAACTAAATCTTGTGCTTCTTTTATATTCAAAATATTTTACCATCTTATATTTTATTCTTATATTAAAATTATATTCTAATTAAATTTAAAAAAATATGTAAAATAGTATTTGGAAGGATATTATTCATCCCAAATACTATTTATAGAAAATTATTGCTTACATGATGCTGCAATTATTGCATCTTGTCCTTC
>JBAWVI010000003.1:0-17948 GCA_037147375.1 archaeon
GCCTCTTTAATGGCTCATTTAAAGACCCATAATCGTGTTCAGTAGTTATTTCGATAGCAGTTACTATATTCATACCACCTTGAAGAAGATCCTTTAAATCTTCAAGGAAAACAAATAAATTTCTTTCATAAGACTTAACTCTTGCAGCATATATTCTTGCAGCAAGTCCAATTGCAAGTAATAGAGGGAATATTGCAAAAATTATAAACTTAGTACTAAATAAAGCAACAAATAAGATAATACTACCAATTGCACCTTTTACAATATAGTCTAGAAAAAACTCTTGCTTAGATGTTAAATCCAAATGCAATAATGCGTTATAATCAACCATATACTTATTCACTTTATCCAACTAAATTTATTATTATTATAAAAATTATATTAATTAATGGTACAACAAAGAAAACTCCAAGCATAACGAGCACAGATATACTTAAACCAGCAATACCACCACTACCAACCATACCAAGAAGCATAATTCCTGAAAAAATAAATAATGGACCTGCAATTACAACTGTTGAATAAATATCTCCAAATGCATCTGCTTTCTTGTTTTGATTATCAAGCATTAATTTGTATTCAAATCTTGCATGATCAGCTTTTTTCTTCATAAATTCTGGAAGAGATCCACCAGATTCAATATTTGATTTTAGATCAAGTAAAAACTTTCTAAGTTCGTATGAAGGTGTTTTCTTTGCAACTAAATCAATTGCCTCTAATAAAGAAATACCAAGATTATCAATATAATACATAATTTTAGAAAACTCTGTACTTAAATATTCATTTCTTCCTTTAACAATCGTTGTAGAAAAAATTGCTTCTGGAGGTGCACCTGATTCAGCAACACTTGACATACCAAGAATAACAAGTGGAAGATTTATTTTAATACTAGTTACTTTAGACCCAACAATCATGTATGGATTAAATAAACCATACCCTGCAATTCCAACTAACGCAACAATTGATAAAATTAATACAGTTCCAAATGATATTGAAGCTGAAAACATAGCAGCTAATACACCACCACAAAATAAGATTAATACAAAAGCAAGAGAAGCATAAACAAACCATCTAGATAAGTATAAATCCATATCTTCTGCAATATCTGCTTGTTCAAGCTTAAGTTCAAATTCAGGAAATCTAATCTTTCTAGTGATAGGTAAGAAAAGCTCGTACATTTTCTTTTCAAGATCTGGTGAATTTAGATTTTTAAATGATTTATTCATTATGTTATCTTACTCTATAAAATATATTATATTCATTAGATATAAGTTAACTATTTTATTTTTATATCTTTCTATATATGTTTTAGATAGTAAATTCAACAATATCTTTGTTTTTTAGAACATAATTCTTAGAAACAGTCATTCCAGGAAACTTGGTTGAACCCCAAACTCTTTCATGCTTTAAGTTTCTTGCAAATGTTTTGTGTATTGCTTTTGCAGCACTAAGAACAGTTGCTCCTTGATCTAGAACAAGTGGTTCATTAGCATCTGCTTTTTGACCAGGTTTTTTAGTATGAATTATAATTTTATTAATTAATCTAAATATTTCTTCAGTTATTTCTAGTTTTTGAGATAAATCAAATGTTTGTATGTTTCTATAAACAAATGGTTTTGTTGTTTTTGTAAATGGCATTGAAACCGCAACTGTTTTAACAAAACAAGCTCTTGGATTAATTAATTTTACTAAATCATCAAGACTTGTTTTTTCATTTAAGATTATGTTGTGTGATCTAAAACCAGCATTTTTTAAGAAATTTACTGCTTGTTCTTTTGGGATTAATAGATTTTGTTCATTAACAAATGAAACCCCATTATATTCGCTTCTAATTATATCTATCTTTGGTTTATCATGTGTTATAAAAACATCCTTTCTTTCAAGCTTAGTTATTAGCACATCAAGATCATCTTTTGAACCATCTTTAATTATTAAAATAATTGCATCTGCAACTCTCATCATAGAGTATACTTGTGTTGCAAGTTCTTGATTTTCTAAAAAGGACGGAACTTCAATTAATTGAATTATTGCTCCTCCAAAATTTAGTACTCCGACCTCTGGTCTTTTTGTAGTAAATGGGTACGGCGCTATTAATGGTTTAGCATTTGTAAAATTAGTTAAGAATGTACTCTTGCCCGCATTTGGAAGTCCAACAACAACAATTTGTCCTGCTCCTTCCTTCTTAATATTTATTGTGTTTCCTGATTTCTTTGCAGCAGCTGCTTGCTTAATAATTTTTGTTTTTAGAGCTGATAATTTTCTTGATAATTCTTTTCTTAGATTTTCTCCACCCTTATGGCTAGGAGCTTTAGATATCATGTCTTGAAGAGCAATTATTTTCTCATCATCGCTTTTTGCAGCTTCATATTTCGATTCTGCAATTGCATATTCGAAAGATACATTTGTTGGCATATTCGTATTCTCTTATTTATTTATTAGTTATCCTTAATATTATTAGCTTCTCAAAGAATATATTCCTTTCCTTAAGTACTTTATAGTATAAATTGTTTTTAATAATTTGCTTAAACACATAATGAGGGTTATTAAATGATGAAATTAGTAAATAACAAACTCCATCTTCTGAAAGGTGATCTTTAAGTTCTTTTAAAAACTTTAAAATAATTGTTCTTCCAAAAGCACCTCCGTCTGTTGCAAGTTTATCTATCTCACTATCCTTTGGAACCTTTTCAGAAGGAACATATGGTGGATTAAATATAATTAAATCAAATTGGTTTTTAATATTCTTAAATAAATTTGATTTGATAATTTTCATTTTATCTAACTTATACTCTTTCTTTAGATTATTAAGATAAGTAATTACAATTGGATTAATATCAGTAACCACAAGATTATTTACTTGATTATATATACCAAGAGAAATATATGCTGATCCAGTTCCAATTTCAAGAGCATTTTCTATTCGTTTTTTTTTAAGATTTTCTTGCAAAGTTTCAAGTAAAAGATAGGTATCTTCTGAAGGTAGATAAACTTGATCAGGAATAGATAAACAATACTCTTTATAATTTATTTTTATCATAATATATATATGGTTAATAAAGATTATAATGCTTATCTTGATCTTCATTGTCATTATGATGAGCTTAAAGCTGATTATTTAAGAGAAATACTTACAAAAAACAATATTTACGCGATTAGTGCTTCTGTTGATATTGAAAGTTACAAAAGACTTGAAAAGCTAAGATTAGAAAAAATAAGTTATCTTAATTTTGCATATGGGATATATCCTGATGAAGTTATTAAAAAATCACTTTCCACTCTCCTTGAAGAACTAAAAGAAATTAATTTTGAGAATGCAATTGCACTTGGAGAGATTGGACTTGATTATAAGGTTACAAAAGATAAGGAATTAAGAGATAATCAAAAAATTATTTTTGAAAAACAATTAGAGATTGCAGAAAAACTTGATAAACCAATTATTGTACACACTAGATATGCAACAAAAGCAACACTTGATTTTTTAAAGGACTATAGTAAGCTTAAAGTTGTTCTTCATTGGTTTTCTGGTAACCTTGAAGAAATAAATGAAGCACTTGATAGGGGGTATTATCTTACACAAAGATATGCATCTCCAAGAATTGAAAATATAAACGAAAGATTATGTCAAACGTTTATTGAAACTGATTATCCTGTTTTTAGAGAAGGAAAAGAGATTGAAGTTACTGGAATTATAGATTCTTATGATATATTTTGTAAGGAATACAATCTCCCACTTGAAAGTATAAAGATAAGAATGCTAAAAAACTTTGAAAAGGTATTTAATAAGATTGATGAATAAGTATATATTAAATTAAACTAATGGTGTAAAAAGATATGGCAGAAGAAGTTGTTTTCGAAGATTTTAAAGCAAAAGAGATTAAATCTAAAAAGTATTTAGAATTAAGAGACTTAATCATTGCGTGGATTGGAATATCTATTTGCTTTGCATTAGTTTTTGGTGGATACAACGTACTTGATGGATTTAAAAATAAATTCGCTTTTGATTTTACAAATCTCTTCCACTATTTACTAGTTTCACTTATTGTAACTGGAACTTCTTTTATTTTACATGAACTTGCACACAAGTACTCAGCAATATACATTGGTGCTAAAGCACAATTTATAATGTGGAAAAGTTCACTATTATTTTCAATTGCTTTATCAGCAGTAGTTGGATTTGTTTTTGTTGCTCCTGGTGCAGTTTACATATTTGGAAGAAGATTAACAGTTAAGGAAGATGGGCTTACCTCTCTTGCAGGACCAGCAATGAATATAATTATGGCTTTCTTATTTATGATAATATTTATGATAATTGGATCCCCACAAACAGGGCTTTTAGCAATAATTATTACATATAGTATATTTGCTAACTTTTGGATTGCTTTATTTAATCTTATTCCAATTGGACCACTTGATGGGAAGAAGATATTTACTTGGAATCCAGCAATCTGGGTAATAGCAACTGTAATTCCAGTGTTATTTCTATTTGTATTTTAAAGCAAGATATTCATTGTATATATCTTGCAATTGATCTATCTTCCTTAAATGAATCATAAATAGAACTATTGTTATTGTCTTTAAGATTCTTTTTCATTTTTTCAAGAATTTGAGTGATTTGCTTTTCCTTTAGCTTTGTTTCCTTATAATCTGATTCCTTGATTGCGAGAAGAACAGAATCTGTGATTAAAAGTTGAAGATCAGCTCCTGTAAAACCAATTGTCTTTTTTACAAGTAAATCTACATTAATTTTATCATGTGGTATTTTCTTTAAAAGAACTTCAATTATTTCTTTTCTATCAGTTTCTTCTGGAACCTTAAATTCTATTATTTTATCTATTCTTCCTGAACGAAGGAATGATTTATCAATTAAATCTGGACGATTGCTTGCTGCAACAAACACAATATCTTTTCCTGCTAGATTATCAAGCTCGGACAACAATTGATCAAGAACCTTTGTTTGATTTGTGCTTCCTTCCTTATCTCTTGTAATTGAATCAATTTCATCAAAGAAAAGAATACACGGTGAAACTTCTTTTGCTTTTTTAAATATACTTCTTATTGTTTTTTCACTTTCTCCTAAATACTTATCAAGTACTTCTGGACCTTTAACATAAATAAAATTAACTTTAAACTCTTTAGCACTTGCTTTAACAAACATTGTTTTTCCTGTGCCTGGCAAACCATAAAGTAATATTTTTGTTTGAGGTTTGATATTCATTTTATCAAGAAGATCTTTTTTCTTAAGATTAAGATTAATTATATCTTTCATTATTTCTTTTTCATGTTTCATAGCACCTATATTTGAATAATCAATATCAGAAACTTCTACAAACACCTCTCTAAGACCAGATGGCTGTATTAATTTTAAAGCACTTGAGAAATCATCTTTTGTAATACATAGCTTTTCTATGATTGCTAAAGGAATTTCTTCTTTCTTTTTCTTTTTATCAAATATATCAATATCTTTAACTGCTCTTTTGATTGAGATAATTGCTGCTTCTTTTACAAGGTGCGCAAGATCAGCTCCAACAAAACCATGTGTGACTTTAGAAATTTCAATTAAAGAAACGTTTTTATCAAGTGGAACATTTCTAGTATGTATTTTTAAAATATCAAGTCTTCCTTCTTCATCTGGTACAGAAATATTTATTTCTCTATCAAATCTTCCTGGTCTTCTAAGTGCTGGATCAATGTCTGAGCTTCTATTTGTTGCTCCTATAACAATTACGTCTCCACGATTACTCATTCCGTCCATTGATGCAAGAAGTTGAGCAACAACTCTTTTTTCCACTTCATTAACTAAATTTTCTCTTTTTGGTGCAATTGCATCGATTTCATCAATAAAAATAATTGCTGGAGTCTTGCTTTGTGCTTTCTTAAATATCTGTCTTAATCTTTCTTCTGCTTCTCCAACATATTTTGCCATAATCTGTGGTGCATCAAAAGCAATAAAGTTTGCTTTAAGTTCATTTGATAATGCTTTTGCAAGAAGTGTTTTACCTGTTCCTGGTGGACCATAAAGAAGAATTCCTTTTGGTGGAGTAACATTTAGTTTATTAAATAATTCTGGATATTTAAAAGGAAGTTCAACCATTTCCTTAACTGCATCCATTTGTTTTCTAAGGCCCCCAACATCTTCATAACCAATAAATGTTTCTGCTTTTAATTGAGTGATTGGTTTTTTACTAACAACAAAGTTTGTTGCATCTGATAAGATAACTGCCCCTGCAGGCTTAGTTTCTTTAATGTAATAAAGATAACCTGTTCCAAAAACATTTATCATAATTGTGTTTCCTTCAAGAAATGGTCTTCCAAGAAAACTTCTTTTAATAATTAAATCATAATTGTCTGATAATAAGTTTACTTCTTTAAGAGGGACAAGAACTATTTCTTGTGCAATTTGTGGATTGATTTTTTTAACAGAAACTATATCTCCTATTGTAACTCCAGCATTCTGTCTTGTATATTGATCCATTCTAATTATATTTTCATCAAGAGGATTATTTTTTTCTGGCCAAACTTGAGCAACAGTTTTTTTCTCACCCATGATTTCAATAACGTCTCCAGAAATAATTCCAAGCTTTTGTTTAAGAATAACAGACATTGTTATTATACCTTTACCAATATAATCTCCAAGTGCTTCTTGAACTTTAAGTTTAATTTCTTCTTCTTGCATAAATAATCAATCTAATTTATTTTATTCAACTAACTTACAATCTCCTGGTGGTAGCATACAATCTATTTCCTCTGTTGTAACTAATATTCCTTTCTTTTCAAACTTTCTTTTAAGTTCAGCAACGATAGTTGATTTTCTATCTTCTCCAGGAATTAATTTAAAACAAATCTTTGAAATTGTTTGCTTGTGCTTAATTACTTCATATGGGCCAGAGATGATTCCAAGCTTTTCATCATAACCTAAGCCACAAGTAAGATCTAATTTTCTAAAGTAATCTCTTTTTCCACGAATAACAAATGCACCAGAGCCAACTGATTCTCCAGTGTTTGCAGTTTTTGTTACTTGATCAGGGGTTGTTGAATAAACATCAATTGAAAATATTTTTGATTTCCAAGCTGAAGAAAACATTCCTGCAAAGGTTGCAGCTTCACTTCTATCTTCTTCTGAAATTTCATCTTTATTTGGATTCTTGAGAACTACATGTGGAGCACCATGAATTTCAGCATGAAAATAAACGTCTTGATCATCCATGTGCTTTTTAACTAATACTTCATTGTTTCTTGCATCACGTCCTGCAAGCACAAGATAATTATTGCTTGTGAAAAACCATCTGAACTTATGATACCATAAATTTGCAGTTGTCTTTTCTTTCTTCTTTTCAAAAATTATTTTATCTCTTTTTGTTTTAATTTCATTTCCTTTTTCTACAAGTTTAGTTTCAGTTATCTTAAGTGCATTTCCAAGGCGAGATAGTTTACCTTTATACTTATTTCTTTCATTATACTTATTTTCTGCATTTCTTCCTGCACCTAACGTGTAATTAATTTCAATTTCCATTTTAATAACCTTAATTTAAATCTTTATTTATCTTCAACACCATACTCTTGTGCTAAGAGATCAATAATTACATCTATCTCATTTGTTTTTTTGTGGTATGGGCTTGATAAATAAAATACAGAGTTTTTTTTAACAAAATCATAATAATTTGGAATAGTATGTGCGTATTTATTTTTAATATTATTATAATAATCTTCTATATTCTTTGATAAGAAACCAATTGCAAAGTTTGTATTATTTTCAGAAATTACTTCGGATGCTAGTAATACACTTTTATCTCTTTCAATAACTCCAAGTAACTTCTTATATGCATCTTTATTAGATACATCTAATTGAAGATAAGACTTAGCAGATAAATCATACCCAACAAGTTTAGGATCCAGTAATGGTCTATACCCTGTAATAAACTTTTCTTCTTCAAAGAAATCAATTGATGATTTAATAGTTGCACGATGGAAACCAGTTACTTTCTTAATTTGCCTTATATTAGGTAAGACGCAACCCTTCTTTCTCATTGCAGTTAATATCTTTATCCTTATAGGATCAGTAATTTTCTTTACAATAGCCATATTTAGTGCACCAATATAAATAGTAGAAAGAAACTAATATAAATAGTTAGATTGTACGAAAAGTGACACTTATTACTTATTTTTTAAAATAACTATATTTAAAATAGTTTCTAGTGATATATTTAATATATAAGTCTATTTTTATATAAAATAAAGTAAATTTAGTTGATAAAATATGGAAAAATTAACAAAATATGAAGTAACAAGATTACTCTCTGCAAGAGCAGAACAAATATCATCTGGTGCACCTCCACTTGTGAGGACAAAGAAAGATGATACACCTTACGATCTTGCTATAAGCGAATATGAAAAAAAAAGAATACCACTTGCTGTAATTAGAACAGTAAATGGAAAAAAGGAAATTATAAGTGTGAGTTAATATGGGAAAAGCAATGTCAAATGCCATCAAGGCAAAAGCAAAAATTGTAATAACTGAGTTTAAAGATAAGCTTAGTATTGATTTCAAAAAAAATAAAGATTTCTTAAAAAGTATGAATCTTCCATTATCTAAGTTAACTATTAACTTAATGGCTGGATACATTACAAGAGCATTCAAGAAAGAAAAGAAGGATGCTGAAGAACTTGCAAATCTTGGAACAAAGGGTAGAGAATACAAACCACCTATGAGAGAAGCAAGAGATACAAGAATACATGGTTAAACCTGTATTTCTTTTTCTGTTTTTTTAAATTATTTTGGTTTATGTGCAATAATTAGCTTACAAAATTCAACTTGTTTAGTATGTGAACTTTTTTCAATTTCTGATTGTTTTACATCTACAAATATAGTGTGCATCTTTGTTTTATAATTTAATTTATTTAAAATATCAATATAGTGTTTAGGATTAAATTGATGTTTTGCATAATCACGAAGACCAGATTCTGCGTCTCCTGAAATAAGTATTGTGCCACCTTTATTTGTAATTCTATTAAACTCTTTAAATGTAATATCCAATTTAGATAAATCAAGATAGTTTACAATAAAAGAGAGATTTAATGTATCGAATTCATTATTATCAAAAGGTAATCTTTTTCCTTTATTAATTTCATTTAAATCTAATTTAATCCTTTTATTTGCTTCACTTCTTAGAAGCATTTCTTTAGATGTATCGATTGCAGTTATTTTTCTTGGAAAAGGAATTTCATTAAATTCTGGACTAAAATAATTCCATGAACCAGAACCAATATCTAAAATTCTACCGTGTGCATTTCCTCTTATAATCTTCCCTAGTACTAATTTATACTTTTCATTGAAAAATTGCCAATCTTGAACAGCAGATAAATCCCATCCATAATATTTATTTTTATTTTCCCAAGGTAGTTTAGATATTTTTTTTAATATTTCTTGTATCTTTACAGTATCCTTTTTTTGAATTGCTTCTTTTAGCTTAGTATTTAAAAATTTATATACTCTTAAGACTTCTGGCTTATTTTCTAATTTATAATAATTCTTTTTTTCTTGTCTGTACTCTTTTATTTTTCCAAACAAAGAAGTTAGTTTTCTGTTAATATCGTTCCAACCAATCTTATCTCCTGTTCTCACATCTATGTGAGCATAAAAATCATTTATGTTTGAATTCCTAGAAACCTTTTTTCTGATGATTTTGTGAGGAACTATTTTTTGCATATTTAATATTCCAATTTATATCTTAAAACACCAATTATCCCACCAAATGATCTCAATGCTTCTGTGGTTTGATGTTCATTATCAACTATGTGAACCTTTGTTTTAATATTTTCTGCAGCTTTGATTAATAATTGTATTTTATCAAGATTATCTTTCCATAATTTTTCTGAAATAAGTAGATAATCTATTGCTCCAGTGCCAATAGCGTCTTGAATCTTCTTAAGACCATAAATTGCTTTTCCATTGTCTTTTCCTAGATATTCTTTAAAAGTGTCCAACATTTCTTGCTCTTTATAAATAATTGAATTTTCAAAGAACTTACTAACTTCCTTTTTTGTAAAGAGTTCAGTAATTGCAGCTTTTGATGTATTAGATATTTGTATTTCAAGTGTTTTGATTTTATTATTTTTATTTTTAACAAAATTTGAAAATAATATCTTTACGTGGCCTGGTCCAGCAATTATTATTTGATATTCTGTTTCTTTTATAAGTTCAAATATTTTTTCAAAGAATGGAGTATAATCATAATTGTCAGAATATCTTTTCCCATGCTTTCCAGAAGGAATTGTTGCAATCTCTTTAACTCCAATATCTGAAAGAACAAAGGTATCAGCTTTCTCGTCATCAATTATTATAAGAAAGATTTTGTTTGTTATTGTTTTACTTGTTTTAATTAAATCAATCTCATGATCATATAGATTTTGCTTTAATAAAGTATATTTTTCGTTTAAAGATATTTCTAGAGTATGATAATCCCCAATTGGTGCAATCTCTTCTGGTCTTGATTCAATAATCTTACCAGTAAACCTTAAGGAATCAGAAGATGAAGAATAATCAAACTTTTCAATCTTTATTGAAACAAAGATAGGTATTCTTTTTGAATCTCCAGTTTCATCAATCTTTGATCTTCTAAAAGATGTGCCTTTAATTATATCTCCAACTTCAATTATACTTTTCAAGACCCATAAATCTTCAATAGTTTGAAGAGTAAACACAAGTTCCTTTTCTTTTTTGTTTAAGTGGATTACATTCATAAATTATCTTTCTATTTTTATTTAATTAAAGGCTTTGACATATAATCTGGAATTTTAATATCAAGTATTTTTAATATTGTTGGTCCAACTGATGCAATTGATGCATTTTTAAGTTCTTTAAGTTCATATTTGTTTTTTGAAACCACAATAAATGGAACCTTATTTAAACTATGCGCAGTGGATATTGTGCCATCATGATAAATCATCTCATCACAGTTTCCATGATCTGCAACAAGCAAAAGAACTGTATCCTTAAAGTTTATTTCTTTGATAATTTTACCAAGACATGTATCTATTGTTTCAACACCCTTTATTGCAGCAGGAATATTTCCAGTGTGCCCTACCATATCTCCATTTGCAAAGTTTACAAGTATAAACTTATAATCTCCTTTTAGTTTTGGAAGAAGCTTAGTAGTTATTTTTTCTGCTGACATTTCTGGTTCTAAATCAAAAGTCTTAACTTTTGGAGATGGAACTAAGATTCTATCTTCTCCAACATTAGGATATTCTTGACCAAGATTAAAGAAATAAGTAACATGTGCAAACTTTTCTGTTTCTGCAACTCTTAATTGTTTATGTCCCTTCTTTGAAATTACTTGACCAATTCCTGGTTTTGGTTTAATTGGTGGAAGAATAACATTCACTTTATTTGATAAAGATGAATCATATTCTGTTAGTGAATAAAAATTAACTTTTAGATTCTTTTTTGTTTTAAATTTATTGAACTTATTGTTTATAAACATATTCATAAATTCTCTTGCTCTATCACTTCTAAAATTAAAAAATATGATTGTATCCTTATTTTTTATTGTTCCTTCTTTAAGCAAAAGAGTTGGTTCTAGAAATTCATCAGTTATTTGTCTTTTATAACTTCTTCTAACAAATGAAATTGCATCATCTTCCTTGTTTCCAAGTCCATAAACTAAAAGATCATAAACTTTTTTTTGTCTATCCCAGTTGTTATCTCTATCCATCCCATAATATCTACCAGAGAGAGATGCAATATGCACAAAAGGCATTAATCCAAGAGACTCAATTGTATATTTAAGTTTATGAATATAAGTAGTTATACTCTTTGGTGGAACATCTCTTCCATCTGCAAATAAATGCAAATAAACGTTCTTTAATTTCTTTTGGGCAACAACTTTTAGAATTGCAAACAAGTGATTTTGATGTGAATGAACTCCGCCATCTGAAAGTAAACCAACTATGTGAAGTGCATTATCTTTCTTAACTTTATTCATTGCAGATAAAAGAACTTTATTTTTAAAAAATTCTTTCTTTCCAATTGACTTATTAATTCTAACAATATCTGATTCCAAGACGCACCCAGCACCAAAAGTTGAATGACCAACTTCTGAGGATCCTAATTGCTTTGGAGGCAATCCCACATATTCTTCGCTAGCTCCAAGAATTGTATTTGGATAATTTTTAAATAATCTATTAAGAACTGGTTTTTTAGCTCTTGAAAATGCATTTCCTTCATAATCTTTATAAATTCCACAACCATCAAGAACTACAAGAACAACTTTATTTATTTTTTCCATTTTCTTTTTCACCTTTCTTAATTTTATTAAATAATTGGAATGGATGCTTTACTTTACAATCAGCAACACAAAGCCCATTTCCTTTAATTGTATCACAGTTAGGTACAGAATATTTCTTTTCCATTAATGCTTTTATTTGATAAGATGCGATTTTTTCATCAAAGTTTGGGAGGTGTTTATAAATTGAAAGAATTTCATCATAAGAATATCCAATGTTTGATAAAAACACAGCAAGTGAGAAGTTTTCAATATGTGTTAGTTTTTCACCAGACATTATCTTATTATACATTTGCATAAAGCAAGGAGGAAATTCTTTATAATCAACCTTACTTATTGTTTTTATATTATAAGTGTTTTCTTTAATTATTTTTTCTTTAATATATTGTCCATATTCTTTGAATGTCTTTGGAAGTTCTTTTTTTTCTATATTTATATTACTCAAGATTCTTTTCTTTAGGATCACAGATAATAGATTAATCAATTCTTCTTTTTCAAAATAAATTATTCCTGCTTTAAGATTAATATATTGTAATTTATATTCATCCCCAAGCTCATACTTTAGATAATCAATTAGATTAATTAAATATTTATGTTCTTGTTCGTTATATTTAATTTCTGGAGATAAATCTGCAAGTAGTTCATCAAGTTCAGAATCATCTTTTGAATTATTTAAATAATATTTAAATTGTTTTTGATAATAAACAGCAAATTGCTGGTATAATGGATTATAATCAACAATTGATAAAAGAAGACGAGAGATAGGGTATATTGTAACAAAGATATCTGCAATCTTAATATCATTTTCAGATAAATACATTTTCCATTGTTTTTCTCTATCTTGAACTGGGAGATTAATTGTATTAATTAAAAACATTGTTGCTTTCTTAATTAAATTTTCATCAATAGATAATAAGTCAATGTCTTTAGATTTAAGATATTCTCTTGCTTTACTTGAAAAAGGATATTTAATTAAATAATTATATACAAGCATAACTAAAATATATATGTAAAAGTTATTAAATTAGTTTGTTTATAAGAAATAAGATGCTTCTATTAAGGCACCAATTGCAAGAAGCAATAATGCTAACATAAACATATGCATAAAATCAAGTAAAGCATCCCATTTAAAGTCCGTTGAAAATAAACCTCTAAATAAATCTCTTGCAAATATTGCTCCAGTTACACTAACTATAAAATATGCAAGTATTTCTGGCAAGCCATGCGGAAGATAACTAAAAAAGCTTAAAATTGTATTTCCTATTCCAGTAAAAAGAGGTATTATTCCTCCTGAAAAACCAGCAAATGATAAAGAAATATCTTTAGCAATAACTGCTGCAAGAATTGATGAATTCCAAGCAATTAAAAACAAACCACCAGCACCATAGAAGAACGATAATAATGTTGCAGAAAGAACAACTAGAAGATTATTAACCAAAACTAAGAAAAAAACTTCTTTAAACCTAGAAGTATGTTGTGATGTTCCTGCAAGGTTTCCTGTTGAAATTGAGTTTTGTAATTCAGCTATACCATCAAGTTCTCCAAATTGAACAGAAAACACATTTGCACTTGTTTCATGTGGAAGAACAAGGTATGCCCCAACATAAGTTGCAAATATACCTAAAAAAAACCATAATAAAAGAAATATTGTAGTTTTATGTCTACTAAAGAAGGGTTTATCAAAATTTAATAAATAAGAATCACGAGAATAAAGCTTATTAAACAATGGAACTGCTCCAATTGTAATAAATGCTAAAACAGCTATACTTGTATTTGTTTTAGGAAATAAAAACATAGCAAATAAAATAGCAATAGCTGTAAGTATAACTGCATCAAAAAACATTAAGCCAGGAGATCTCCTTAGCTTATCAGTATTAATTAATAATTCTAGTACCATTTTATCAAGTATTTATGTAATGTAATATTATATAAACATTTCTTATATATTATTATATATAAACCTACACTAATTTTAATTATAATCAAATAAAGTGAAGTGGTATTCTTGAAAGATGAACACGAAGAAAAGAAAGTATTACAGAAAATATTTAGTAAGATAAAACCAAAAGAATGTATTGATATTGGTGACATCGTTTATGGTAAGGTTGTTTCAGTAACTGATAAAATGGCATTTATTGATGTTGATTCAGTTGATGGAGAAAAAGTACTTTGCCCATCAAACACAGGAATATTATTTGTTAGCTCTATTGAAAATGGATATCTTGAAAAAGCTAGTGATTTAATTAAGAAAGGAGATTATCTAAAAGCAAGAGTAACAGATGCAAACAAGTTTGGACTTAAGTTAACTACTGCAGATAGAAATATGGGTGTAATTAGAGCTGTATGCACCTCTTGTAAAGAGCCTTTAAAATTAAATTTAGCATCACAAGAACTAAAATGCTTAAAATGTAAGTCTATTCAGACAAGAAAAATTGCAAAGATGTGAATGAAATATGGAAATGGAATTTATTAAAAAAAACAAAGACGAAATTGAAATTAAAATAAAGAACGAAGACACAGCTTTTTTTGATTTAATTGTTAGTATTGCTTCTTCAAAAAGAGAAGTTGATTTTGTATCTTTAAAAAAAGCAGATAACCTTGTTGAAGAATTCACATTCTACTTAAAAACAAAGGGAGAACCTGCAAAAGATGTACTTCTTACTTGTATAGATGAAGCTGAAGAAAATCTTGGAACACTTGTTACTTATCTTGAAAAAAGTTTACCAGATAAAAAGAATAAAGAATAATTCAAATAAATTATGGGTAAAAACGAAAAACTCAAAGCAAAACCTATTGAAAAAAGAAAATGGTATTCTTTTCTTGATTACATAGATCCTTTTACTTACCTTGATATGCTTCTTTATAATACTCTTGGAGAACCAAAGAGTATAGGTAAAAAGATTTTATTTTGGATTATTTATATTGCATACGCTTTTCTTATAGCATATATACTTTATACTCTTCTTGGAATTATTTTTGGATCAGCCATGCCTCTTGCAACTGTTGTTTCTGGGTCTATGGAACCATCATTCTATAGGGGAGATGTTGTTATTCTTGGAAGAACAAACAACATACACGCACAAATAATAACCACAAATCAAGATATTGCTAAAAAGGATTTATCTTGGTTTAGTGAAATGACTTATAAAACAAATGAATATGGTCTTGATGAAGTAAATACAATTACAATTGATAATCAAACAATAAATCTTAATGATGTTAAGAAAAATAAAAATTCTGTTGTAGTTTATACATCTAATCTAAAAGGAATACCAATTATCCATCGTGTTGTTGCAATAATTGATGCAAATGATGGGACTTTTGTTATTACAAAAGGAGATAATAGTAAAACAAATAGATACATTGATCAAGATTGTGAGGTATCTGCATTTACTGGTTATGCAACCAGAGGTTGTTTAAATCTTTACCCAGTAAACAAAGATGATTTACTTGGTAAAAAGATTGGAAAAATACCATACATAGGATATGTAAAACTATTTTTATTTGGATAAATTATTATGGAAGACATAAATTTTAATTTCAATAAACTAACTGATAAAGAAAAAATCGATTATTTGGTTAAACAACAACATCTCCCACTAACCTTAAATGTATATAGACAAGGGCACAAGATTTTAGAGCAACTTAAACACATAGGAAAAACTCCAACTGAATTCTATTTAGCAACAAAATTATATTTTTATATGCCAAGCACAATGTATACTACAGAAAAACTAGATGTAATTAAAGTAAACTTAAAACTAAGAAAGCAACTTACTTTTCCAAGTATTCATTCTGATTATATTATTCAATTTACAAGTCCAATATTCGATAAGCACGGATACGCCTATAATACACATGTTGAATCTGGAATGCAAGTAGAGATTATTAAAAAAGATCCACATCATAAAAGAATAGTTACGTTTAATGCATTCTTAACTAAAGAAAAAAATCAAAGAAATATGAGAATAAATAATATACAAGGTACTGAAAACTCAATCTTAGAATTAAATGAATTATCAAGCAAGCTTGGAGAAAATTGGAGAATTAAAATTATAAAAACATTAAATCAAATTTGTGTTTCAAAAAAGATTAGATTAATTGGTGAACTTCCAAAAAAGTTTGTTTCCGGAAAAACGGATTCAGAATATGAAAGAATCCTAAGACAATATATACAAACCTATCTTTTAGGTGGAGTTAAACCAGAAAATATAGATGTTTCCAATATTAAGGATTATAAGATTAAAAATAAATTAGAAAAAATAATTATTAATAAAGATAAAAATAAATTAATTCACGAAGAAAGACTTGAAAAGCAAAAATTAAGAGAAAAAAATAATACACAGAAAACAAATACGGAAAAACCAAGAATTCTTAGAAGATATCTTTAAGCACTAAATTCTTTTTGTAATAATTCTTGTATTGATTTTGGATCTACTCCAAGTCTAATAAGAGTTGTACTTCCTCTTACTCCTTTTCCAGATTCTGTTGTAGAAATAAAACCATATGTTTCAAGCTCATTAATATATTCTCTAAACCAACGCATAGAAACTGGTTTTTCCCCAAACTTTTTTGTAAGTAGCATATATTTTTCATATATTTCTCCAGAATACAATACATT
Organism: archaeon; assembly: GCA_037147375.1. Taxonomy (GTDB): domain Archaea; phylum Iainarchaeota; class Iainarchaeia; order Iainarchaeales; family CSSED10-239; genus JBAWVI01. Next base: position 16,903 of record JBAWVI010000003.1, read on the forward strand.
TTCTTCTAGAGATCCATCTATTTTTAATATTCCTCTTGGCTTTTCAGATTTTTCAGAAATTGCAAGAAGAACTAATTGTAATTGTGCAGGAAGAGTAAGAACCATGCTTTTCATAATCTCTTGTTCAACCTTTTCTTTTGCTTGGTAAACTTCTTTGTCTGTTACTTCTTTTTTTTGATTAAGATCTGCAAGTTCCCCAGCTCTCAATAAAAGCATAACTGCTGTTCTAGCGTCTCCTGATTCCTTTGCAGAGATTGCAGCAGCAATAGCTATTGCTGAATCAGTAACAACTCCAGGCCTAAATGCTAAAGCAATTCTTTGATTTAATATTTCTTTAAGCTCCTCTGCATTATATGGAGGATAAACTGTTTCCTGCTCACACAATGTGCTTTTTGTTCTTTGATCAAGTCTTGATTTAAATAAAATATTATTTGATATTCCAATAATTGAAACGCTTCCAACATCAAGTTCATCATTTGCTCTTGTTAAAGTGTACACTAAATCATCTATTTCTTTATCTTTAATTTTATCAATTTCATCAAGTATCACTACAAAATTCATTTTTGTGTCTTTAATGTATGATATGAACTTATCATAAATAAAAGACCTTGAATATCCAATAAAATTCTTATCAGGATAGAATAATTGAACACAATAAAAAAGAACTGCATACTTTGTTTGATAATTTCTACAATTTAAATAAATTGATTGAAAAGGTAAATTATTTTCTCTTGAAACATCAACTAATTGATCAACTACGTGTCTAACAACTGTTGTTTTTCCAGTTCCTACCTTTCCATAAATAAAAACGTTATGTGGTTTTTCTTTTTTTAGAGCTGGTGATAACCAGATTGAAAGAGTTTTGATTTCTTTATCTCTAAAAGGAAGTCTTTCTGGTGCATAATGTGGAGATATTTTATTTTTATCAATAAAAACAGATTCTTGATTTAAGAACCCATAAAATATATTCTCAGACATTTATATTTGCACCTTTAATTAGATATAATATATAAGATTCAAATGCTTTTTATATGTTTGTTCTGCTT
>JBAWVI010000004.1:0-17730 GCA_037147375.1 archaeon
TTTTAGGTAAATTAGATTTTTTAATAAGTTTTGTATTTTCTTTATTATGCTTAAGGTTATCTTTGTTGATTTCTTTCTGAGATTGAATAATATTAAAATATCCTTTATTTGTATGATATTCTCCTAAATACATTTGTTCAGATTCATTAGGTGTTGGAATTAATATAGCATCCTTGTTTAATTCAATTAAATCCATAACTGTGGAATATCCAGTTCTTGAGATTATAATCTTTGCTTGATTATATAATTTGTTTTTATCTAGGTTCTTAAAAGAAGAATATACTTCAATATCTCCTGGTAGTTTTTTATGATAATCATTAATATAATCTCCTAATATAAATACTTTTTTTCCTTTTCTATTCTTAAGAATTTCAAGTATTTTTTCATAGAATTCTTGTTTATGTTCATATAAATATCCACTTATTATTACTAAATAATCTATGTCTTCTTTTATATTTGTTTTATTATATTGAGATAATATTCCTACATACTCGAGTTTATTACTTTTTTTGTATTTTTCAGGTGCAAGCTTACCAGCAATACTAACTTCTTTCTTATAATCAAGAACAAATACTTTTGTAAATTTATTGAAAGTATACTTATTGTAGATTGTAGTTAATGGTCTAAATATAAAAGGAATTCCATAAAATTTGAATTCTAATTGATGTGTTAATAAAAAGCATGGGACTTTTTTAGAATATGCACCATAAATTCCATCAGATATAATAAAATTAATTTTATATTTGCTTACAATTTTATTTATTACTTTATTTTCTTTTTTAACAATTAATGGCATACTCAGACCATCCAAAATTATGTGAGCAGTATATGCTAAATTGCTTTTACCTCTTTCAAGTGGAGGATATTTATTTTCTTTTTCAATTAGAACGAGATTTTTAGTATTTTTAAATTCATTTCTTAAAAACCCAAGTACATTTGGCTCAGATGTTATATAAATTTTGTTCTTACCATCACTTAAATAATGTTTAATTAATGGTAATGTTCTTGTAACATGTCCAAGACCTAAAGCACATACACAAAAAAGAATATTTGACATGATATATATATAATATATTGTATTTAAATAATTATCATTAAATCTGATTTTTAAGAAAATTAGGAAATTATAGATTATTACTATAATTTAGAACTAAATTTAAATAATTTACATTCTTTTTTCTTAAAACACTATCCTTTAAATATTTATTCACTCGTTTATTTATATGATATTTACTTTAATTGAAATTGCAATAATTATATTATTTGCTTTATTTTATATCTTTTTCAAAAACAAAAGAAAAATGCTTATTTATTCATTAATATTTTCTGGAATTTTTGAATTGCTTGGTGTCCTATCCAAAGGATATACATATAATCTTCACTTTTCATTTTCTATATTTAATGTTCCTTTATTTATTATTCTTTCTTGGAGCATTATTATTGTAACATCATACACATTGATTTCAAAGATTACAAATCACAGATTAACTAAAGCATTTATTTGTGCATTATCAGTAATTTCTGTAGATTTAGTGTTTGAAGCTTCATCTGTTGCTCTTGGCTTGTGGAAATGGAATACATTTTCAAATATACTTTATGCAAATATAAATCCATTTAATTTTATTGGATGGTTATTAGTTTCTTTCTTATTTATTTATTTTTATGAAAAAAAGCCAATCTATTCTATTATTCTTGGAATTCCAGTTTACATGCTAATAGGAATTATATATTTTGTATTATCTTTAATATCATTAATAAGAAATGCAGATCCATATCTAACCCTAGTAATCATTTATCTTATTTTTATAATTTCCTCAATAATATTATATATTAAACATAAAACACATGAAAGAAATAAATTAAATCTAAAAGAATTAGCAGAAATTTGGTTATTTAGATTACCCTTCTTCTTATTTGGTATTATTGCATGTATAATTGTAGGCGATTATAGCTCACCATTTGTTTTATTAATTATGTTTATTGGTCTTGTTCAAGAAATGATTATATATGTTTTAATTATTGAAGATAAAAAAATAGATAAAATATTAAAAAGAAAAGAAAAAAGAAGAAATTAATTCTTCTCTGTTCTTTCTGCAATCTTAACATCTGGAGTTTTCTTTTTTTCAAAGAACTCAATTGCTTCAGCTAGTTCTATATGTGTTTTTGCATATTCATGTATATCTATTCCTTTTTGATATGCATCACACGATTGAACTAATGCTTTTGCTCCTGCCTTTGTTCCTTTCGGATGTGCATGACACCCAGCACCCATGGTTGTTATAAAATCAACTCCATTCATAACATCAATAAATGGTTTTAGAAGAGTTGGATTAAGCCCACCTGATATGATTGGAGCACACTTTTTAATTCCTCTCCAATTATCATCTTGTAAGATAACATGATGTGCATGATCTTCTTCAACGAGTCTTAATACATCTTCGTCATTTTCTGGAACTTCAGCCCAACTTTGAGTAAAGAAATGTCCTTTAGCAGTTAATTCTAAGATTCCTGCTGCTGCTGTTATATCTTCTTCAGGAGTACCAGCCATCTTTCCAACTCCAGCAGTTCCAGTATGTATTCCACTAGCTCCTGCAAGTCTTGCAAACTTAGATAAAACAAGTACTGAGAAACCAAATGGATTTTCTGGTCTTGTAAATGCTCCGTGTGCTGCTCTATGGAAGTGTATAAATGTATCAGGATATCTTCTTCTTAAAGTTTGAAGAGCCATCCATCCAGCAGTAATTCCATCAATTAAGAATGCATAAGAACCTTTTTCAAATCCAGCTTCTTTAATCATTTCACATCTTTTAATCATTGTATCGAAATCAGATGATGAAACATTAAATGAATGAACTTTTTTCTTTCCAGTTTCCTTAACTGCTTTATCCATAGCTTCCTTAACATTTTTAACCATCTTATCATATGGACAAAAGTCTTGATCTGCTTGTGGTTCATCGTTCTTAACAAAGTCTCCACCACCAACCCAGAAATCATAACATACTTCTGCATATTCAGCAGAAGTTAAACCCATTTTTGGTTTAACTATGGTTCCAAGAATTGGTCTATCATAAACATCTAAATATTTTCTCATATCATCAAGAGTATAGCCTGGTCCATCAAATTGTTCAAGCATTGATGGTGGAAACCACATATCAATTAATTTAAGAGCATTAACTTCTTTCATTCCAAGAACGTTACCAACTACATAAGTTAATATATTTTGAACATTTCCTCTTCTATCAAATAATCTCCAAGGATATGCAATCCAAACTAAGTTTTTTTCAAGATCAAGCTTGTAAACAAGAGCATTCATTTCTCTTGAGAAAGGAGTTTCAGTTTGAACTTGGAAATTAGTTCCTGTTGATGATTCAGCAGAAATCTCACAAGCTGCTTGAAGAATATTTAAGTTTCCTCCAGGAAGAATATGGAAAACACAAAGCATGTATTCTCCGTTCTTAGTATCTGGAATATTAAAATTAACATAAGCTGCTTGATGTGAGTTTAAAGTTTTAATAAGTTCTTCATGCACCATAAATAATCATCTTCTCCTTTAATATAAGTATAGATATAAGAAGAGTGTAAGGTTTAAATAATTATTTATTCTCTATACTTGCGAAGAGTTTATGAAATATATAACTAAAGTTAGATTAAATAATAAAATATTTAAAATATATAAGCTAGGTGCTCTTGATATACCTTTCTTTAAAGATTTTTATAGTATTATTATAGATAACCTTAAAGGAATAGAAAAAGAATTTTCTTCTCATTACGATTATAAACTTTTAAAGAAAGATATTGAAAGTAAGTCTGTGGTTTATATGGTTTATTATAGAGAAAAGCCAGTTGCTTATTCTTTAGTATATATTCCAAATAGTAAGAACATATCTAATTGGTTAAAGAATTGTAAAATTGATAAGACAGATAAAACAAGAATTGCAGAACTTGCAGGTGCAGGAGTTATTCCTGAGTTTAGAGGGTATGGTATTCAAAGTTATTTATTTAAGTTAAGAGAAAAATACTTAAAAAAAATTAATTTTAAGTGGGGTGTTTGCTCAGTTCATCCAAAAAATATTTATAGTTATAATAATTTAGTTAAAAATAACTATACATTTATTAGTTCAGGAAAAGACAAACTAAATAGAGATAGATTATATTTCAAAAAAGAAATTAAATAGTTATTTATTTTCTAGTTATATATTCAATTATTTTTGGAAGAACAAGATCATAATGCTCAAGAACATAATGGTCTACATTTTTTATCATATAGAACTCTCTGCTCTGTGAACTTATGTTACTTAAAATATAATATGATTGTTCAATTGGATCTAAATCATCTTTTTCTCCATGAAGTAACAAAGTATCGCAATCAATTTTTTTTAATTGCTTTCTTGCAAGAGATGCGAGTTTGAACATCTCTAAATATGTGCTTAGTTTAAATTCTTGTTTATTCTTTTTAATTCTTCTAAACTCATTAATTAAAGATAATACACTTATCTTAAATGCTTCATAATCGTAATTTATTGGGGTTGATATTAGTATAAGTTTATCTGGTTTTATTTTACTTGCAAGATTAATTGAAACAATTCCTCCAAGAGAATATCCAACAATTATTATTTTTTTATATTGTTCTTTTAGAAGCTTATAAATTTCAAGATTTGTATGAATTAAATCTTTATAACTCTTAATATCAACTATTCTTGATTCAAAATGTCCTGTAAGTGTTGGAGCAAAAACATCTCCATATTCTTTTAATGTTTCAATATATGGTTTATATATGTTTGATGTTTGTGCATATCCATGAAAGAGAATTATTGCTGTTTCTTTTTTGTGAATTTCACATAATCCTTTTTCACATAACTCTGTATTTAGATATTTTGAGTAAATATCTTGATTTATAGTTTCTTCAGGCATAATATACATATTATTTAATAAATATGTTTTTAAAATAGCATATTTTAAAAAAATAAATACATGTGAAAATAAATTCTTATTTTCTAGTTATATATTCAATTATCTTTGGAAGTATTACTTCATGATGCTCAAGAGTGAAATGATCTACTCCTTTTGCAATATAGAATTCTCTATTTTGTGAACTTATTTTATCTAAAATATAACGTGATTGTTCAATTGGATTTAATTCATCAAGTTCCCCATGTATACAAAGAACATCGCAATCAATATATTTTAATCTTCTTTTAGCGTGAGATGCAATCCTGTACATTTCAAGATATGTTTTAAGTCCAAGAGATTCTTTTGTGTTTTTAACTTCCTTATATTTTGCAAGAAGGTATTGTGCACTTCTTTTAAACGCATCAAAATTATATTTTATTGGAGTTGATATAAGTATTAGTTTATCTGGTCTTATTCTGCTTGCGAGTTTAATTGAAACTATTCCTCCAAGAGAATATCCAATAAGAATAATTCTTTTGTAATGTTTTTTAAGTAACGTTAAAAGCTTTAGGTTTGGAGTAATAAGTTCTTTATAACTTTTAATATCAACTACTTCTGATTCAAAATGCCCTGTAAGTGTTGGAGCAAATACATCTCCAAGTTCTTTAAGTTTTTCAATATATGGCATGTGTATTTTTGATGTTTGCCCGTATCCATGTAATAAAACTATTGCTGTGTCTTTATTATCTATTTCACATAATCCATTTTCACAAAGTCCACTATTTAAATATTTAAAGTATATATCCTTATTTTTATTTGGAATTTTTTTAATTCTAATTTTTTTTGGTTCAACTTTTTCAGTTATTAATTTTTCTATAATTGCTTCTTCATCCATATACATAACTTGTGTGGTTCTTGTTTTAAACTGTGGTTTTACTATATTAAATAAATATGTGCTATATTTGTTGGACACTTCCAGCCCAAAACTATTATAATACTTTTTATTCATAAATATATATTAAATTACTATTTTTAGGAGAAATTATTTATGAGTGTTAAAGAAAATGATTGGGTAATGATTGAATACACAGGAACATTTGATGATGGTGTTGTTTTTGATAAATCAGAAGGACGCGAACCATTGAAATTTTTAATAGGTGGTGGAATGGTAATTCCTGGTTTTGAAAAAGCAGTTATTGGAATGAATCCTGGTGAAGAAAAGGATGTTAAGATCGAACCAAAGGATGGATATGGAGATAAAAGTAAAGAAGTTATGCAACTTCCAAAAACTGCTTTCCAAGATCTTTCTGTTCTTGTGGAAGGTAAGGAACTTAACATGATGACAAATATGGGCCCAATGGTTATTGAGGTTATAAAGATGGAAGATGACAAGGTATCAGTTATCTTAAATCATCCAATGGCTGGAAAAAATCTAAACTTTAAAGTAAAGCTTGTTAAGGTTCTTGATGAAGCTGAAGTTAAGGTTATGGAAGAAGAAATGATAGCAATGCAAAAGCAACTTGAAGAAGTTTATAAATCACAAGCTCATTCACATGCTCCTGGTCATGAATGCACAGATGAAGATTGTAAAGATTGTGATGATTCTTGCGATTGTGAAGATGAAGAATGTGCTCATAAGCACTAACTTCTAACATCTTTCTTTTTCTTATTTTTTCTCTTTTTCTATATTATTTATATACTCTTTGTCTCAATTATATTTATTGCAATAAAGTTGCAATAATAACTAACTAAAAGACTATAACTAAAAAAGGAGGAAGTACTTATGTTAGATATAAAATACATTAGAGAAAATATAGAACTCGTGAAAGAAAATTTAAAGAAAAAATTCCAGGAACATAAGTCTTCATCCATTGATGAACTTCTTTTGCTTGATGAAAAACTAAGAGATAACATAAAAACAGTAAATGCTTTAAAACAAAGAAGAAATCAAATTACTGATGAAATATCAATTAAGAAAGCAAAGAAGGAAGGGATTGATGATCTCTTAAAGGAAGCAAAAGAGCTTCCAGGAAAGATTGATGTACTTGATAAGGAACAAAATGAATTAAGAGCAAAGGTTCTTGAGATTCAAAAAACAATTCCAAACATCATCTCTGATAAAACACCAATAGGTAAAGATCAAACAGAAAACGTTGAAATCAGAAGAACAGGAGAAATTCCTAAGTTTGATTATCAACTTAAAAGTCATGGTGAGCTTGCTGAATCCCTAAACATAATTGATTTAGATGCAGCTAGAGATAACTCTGGAAAAGGCTTTTATTATCTTAAAGGAGATTTAGCATTATTAAGTAATGCGCTTATGAGATATTCTCAAGATTTTCTCGCAAAGAAAGGATATACTTTTGTTCTTCCACCATTAATGATAAACAAAAGAGCAACAGATGGTGCAGTTGATATGAGTTTCTTTAAAGAAATGATATACAAGATTGAAGATGAAGACCTTTACATGATAGCAACAAGTGAACATCCAGTTATCTCTCTTTTTGTTGATAGAGTAATTGATGAAGAGAAGTTACCAATTAAGATGTACTCTTATTCAACTTGCTTTAGAAAAGAGATAGGTTCTCATGGACTTGATGAAAGAGGGCTTTTCAGATTACATCAGTTTGATAAGGTTGAACAAGTTGTTCTTTGTAAACCTGAAGACTCTGAAAAGATATACGATGAAATCTTAGAAAATTCATTTGAAATTTTTAAATCTCTTGGTCTTCCAACAAGAGTTCTTGAAATATGTACTGGTGACCTTGGTGATCTTAAGTTTAGATCCGCAGATGTTGAAGCATGGTCTCCAAGAAAAGGAGAATACATAGAGGTTGGATCTTGTTCAAACCTAACAGGAGCACAAGCAACAAGATTAAATATTAAAGCTAAAACCAAATCTGGAGAAAAGTATTTTGTTCATACTTTAAACAATACAGCAATTGCAAACTCACGAGCACTTGTTGCAATCTTAGAAAACTATCAAACAAAGGAAGGAACAGTAAGAATTCCAGAAGTTTTAGTTCCGTACATGTATGGTAAAACTGAAATTAAGAAGAATTTACTTTTCTAATTTCTTTCAAATAAAAGAAATTAAGAAGAATAACATCTTCTAATTTCCCTTTTTTTCTTTTTTTTCTTTAACAGACCATATTTAAATATATTTTGGTATACTATTTTATAGTTATATTAATCTAATTTAAGTAAAATAAGAAACTATTGATTTTCCATGCAAATAAAAGAACTTGTAATAAAAAGCTTTAAGTCATTTGAGTTTGCTAAAATCCCATTCTCAAAGGGTTTACATGTTGTTGTTGGGCCTAATGGTTCTGGTAAGAGTAACATAGTTGATGCTCTTTTATTTGTTTTTGGATCAACCTCTCTTAAGAGATTAAGAGTTGATAGATTGTCTGAGCTTATTAATCATAACACCAAAGCAAAAACAGCAAGGGTAAGAGTGGTTATTGAGCACAATGGTGAAGATATTGAGATAGTTCGTGAAATTGATGAATCAGGTAAATCTGTTTTTATGCTAAATGAAAAAAGAAAAGCTCTTCATGAAATATTAAGCTTCCTTGCAGAGATAGGACTTGATACTGAAGGTCACAATACTGTTCAACAAGGAGATGTAAATAGAATAATTAATCTTAATCCTGAAGAAAGAAGAAGCATTATTGATGATGTTTCTGGAATTTCATTATTTGATGAAAGAAAAAAAGAAGCTGAGGATAACCTAAAGAAGGTTGATGAGAAGTTATCTAAAGTAAACATAGCACTTGCAGAAAGAAAACCATATGTTGAACAATTAAGATCCGAAAAAGAAGCTGCAATTAAATACAAGGATATTGAAATTGAAGAAAACCTTTACAATTATAGTCTTTACAAAAAACAAATAAACTTCTTTACAAATGAGATTGAGAAAGAACAAAAAACAATCCAAGAAGATAAAGAGAAGTTATCCTTATTGATTAAAGATAAAGCAGGAATAGGACTTCAAATAAAAGAAAATGAAGAAAAGCTTGAAAGAATAAACAATGAGCTTATCTCTCACTCAGAAAAGGTTCAATCAACTGTTGGTAAAAGATATTCTGAGGTTCTTGCAAATAAAGAAATTGTAATTAATAACATAAATATTAACCAAGAAAATGTAAACTATCTTGATAAGGAAAATAAAGAAGCTGTTGAAGCATTATCTGTTCTTAAGAAACAAGAATCTGAAGTAAACGGAGTTATTAAGAATATTAAAGAAAAGGTTAATGAAAAAACAAAAGTAAGAGATTCTTTAAAACTTAAGTTATCTGAAGATAAGAAAGAGTTTGAAAAGATTAAAACAATGCAAGATGAATTGTATACAACCTTAAGTACATACAATAAGGATCTTGCATCAAGACAAGATATGCTTTATGATAAGAAGAACAAGCTTAATGCATTTGTTATGCAAAAAGAAATTATTGAAAAGAAAGATAAGGAAACAATTGATAAGCTAAAAACATTAAATGAGAAAAAGCAAGAAATTGAAAAGGAAATGAATGATCTTGAAAAGAACATTTTAAAATCCACAAAGAAGCTTGAAGATATTACAAAAGAATATGAAGCAAAGAAAGAAGATGAACAAAAAGTAATAAATGAGATTCAAGAAAAGAAGATCAACTTAATGTCAATAAACAAGGATTTGTCTTTCTATTCTGGGGAATTAAAAAAGAAAGAAGGAATCAAACCTATACTTGCAAAGCACAAAAGTTATCTTGGTTTCCTTGAAGATATTGTAACCTTGAGTAAAGATGAAAAAACATATTATTCTTCATACGTTGTTCTCGAGAATGATTCTGATATTAAAGGAATTATTAAAAGTACAAGTGAATATAATCTTTCATTTGTTATCCTTTCTGTTCTTGGAATCAAAAAGGAATCTTTTTCTGATTATTTTAATAAATGGGTAGAAGTTAAATCAAAAGCAGATCTTTCAATTGATAACTTTTATTTTGATGGATTTTCATACAAGAAGATATCTTACAAAGACTCAAGTAAGATAGAAGCTGATGTAACTCATTGTGAAAATGAAATATCAAATCTCAATAAAGAACTAAGTAAGATCCAAAAGGAACTTGAAAAAATAGATGAACAAAGAAATGCAGATACAAGAGAAGCATCAAGTCAACAAATTTGGCTAAATACTCAAAAGGAATTATACAAAGATGTTGTTGAAAAAATAAGTCTTGAAGGAAAAGATACTCTTGATAAAACAGTTTACACTAAAGTTACTGAAAATCTTGGACACATCCAAAAAGAAATCCCTTCCCTTGAGAACGAGATATCTGAGTTTACAAAAAAGAAGAGTGATCTTGAAGAAAAGCTTAAAAAATATTCAATCTCTGCAAATAACATCTTAAGAGATGAGTTTGATGATGTTGCAAGTGATCTTACAACTTTAGAACAAAGTTTAATGGAAAAAACATCTGAAGAAAAGATTTTAAAAGAGAAGATAGATAATAAGATGGATTACATTGAGGTTAATGAAGATAAGATAAAAGTTATAAAAACAAGACTTACATCTCTTCTTGATCAGAAAACTGATTTTGAAAACAAGATAAACGAACTTAAAAAATCACTTGAAGGAGAAGATTCAAAGAAGATACATCTTTTCTCTGAAAAGTCAAGTGTTACAACAAAGATAACAGATCTTTCAAATAGGGTGCATTCATATGATCAAGAAATATCTGAACTTAATTTATTAATTAATAATTCTAATATAAATATCTCAACTACAGAGAACAAGATAAATACTCTTGAACAAAACTTTAAGTTAATGGACATTAAGATAGATGGGCTTGAAGAAATAGATCTTTCAATAGAAGAACTTAATTCAAATCTTAGAAGAATAAGAAGAGATAAGAATGCTCTTGGGAATATTAACTTTAATGCAATTGAGTCATATGACAAGCTTGCAAGTGAATATGATGAAATTATTAGAAAATGCGAAGTTCTAGTTAAGGAAAAGGAACAAGTAAAAGGAATGCTCTCTGAGATAACAATGAAGAAAGAAGCTGTGTTCATTGATTGCTTTGAAAAGATAAATAAGGAGTTTAAAGATATAATTAAGAAGATGTCTGCAACCCTTTCTGGTTACTTAGCTCTAGAAGGAACAGAACCTCTAACCTCTAAGCTATCAATCAACTTAACTAAGCAAGGAAAAACCAAAGACATTGATATAATGTCAGGTGGAGAGAAAACAGTAACAGCTCTTGCATTCATTTTCGCACTCCATGCATACAAGAAAGCACCTTTCTATATCTTAGATGAAGTAGATGCTGCACTTGATGATTACAATACGTTAAACCTACTTAGCTTTGTTAAGGATTTATCAAAGAATACTACAATCATCTCAATCTCACACAATTCAACAAGTGTGTCAGGTGCAAACCAAGTAATTGGAGTAACTCTTCAAGATCATACAAGTGTAATTGGACTTAACTTAGGGTAAGTCCTTATTGCTTCTTGATTTTCCTTATTTTACTTAAATCACTACCTTTAAAAACCTTTTTCTTCCTAATTATTATAATAAGTAACCTAAACAAGTTAACCAGTTAATCATTAGATTTTTATTTTATGGTTCTTGCGAAAAGCAAAATAGGTTATTTACTCTTAAATCAAATCTTAAAGGAGTTAAGAAAAATGATGCAAAATAAAATTACTCAATATCAATTAATGCATAAACCAAAATTCAATTACAAAAGAATAATTTTCTTATTTATAGCTGTAATCTTTTTATCTGTATTCTTATACTCAGTTAAAGCTCATGCTCTTGAGTTTGAAACAAGTATCCCAAGTCAAATAACCTTATACAATAAGCCAGTAGATGTTTGGTTTACAATTAAGAACACAAGTGATGCAAGCAACTTATATAATTTCAAGTTATACACTTCACCATTTGCATCAAGAATCGATATTCAAAGTTTAAGACTTAATATTGGAGAAACAAGACAAGTTAAGTTAACTATCTATCCTCTTGAAAACACAGCTAATCAAGAATATACTTCAACTCTTGAAGTTTCTGAAAATCAATTAATTCATTTTTATTCTATAAAGATAGTACAATTAACAAATAAAATCTGTTCAATTGAAGTTGATGATACAGTTGATTATTTAGTTGATTCAAATAGATACCATCTTGATTTAAAGTTAACAAACAATTCAGATGCATTTCAAACAATTAACTTAAATAAATTTCAAGATTTAAATGCTGATCAATTTACTGAAATGAGCGTAGGCTTATACCCTAAAGAAGAAAAGCATATTAATTATTACATAGATACAAATAAATCAAGTCTTGAAATATCCTACGTTTGTAATAACTTATTTCAAAAAAAGAATATTGATTTCCCAAATAAGCCAATCATAAATGAAAACAATAATGGAACTGGAATATCTGGATATTTTACATTTACAAATTTTAAAACAAACATAAGTGCATTTTTAAAATCAATAACTCTTCAAATAATCCTAATAATTATAATTATCTTACTTGCAATTACATTTGCATCAAGATACATAAGATTAATTCATCTTCACAACATAAGAAGGAGAATGTAAACAAATAATATTAATTGAAATGTGATACATTATGGTAGATATAAAAAAAAAAGTATTAATTGTATGTAGTTTAACTCTATTATTCCTAGTTATTATTTCAGGGGTTGCTTTTGCAGGAGTTATTGATCAAATTAACGTAACTTTTGATAAGCAAATATATTCAACCACGGATGATGCACCTATAAGAGTTGGGTTTACTCTTGAAAACAATAACCAAGAGATAGCTAACTTAAGAGTATACACTGATTGTGATAATGATGAATTATCTTGTGATTATTCAAGATCATTTACATTAAACCAAACAACAAGTGAAACAAGCTCTTTTATAGTTACTCCAACAGACACAGGTCATTCAACATTAATCTTATATGTTTTAGATACAGTTACTGGAAACACAAAAAGCTTTAATGTAGATATCTATTCAGATGATGGAATAGATGATGGTAAGTTCGAAGTTGATTTAGGAAACTCTGGAGTTTGTATAAATCAAGAAAATCAAATATATTTCACAATAAATAATAATTTCACATCCGGATTATATGAAATAACATTAGTTGGAGATAAACTTTCAGCAAGTCCAACCTTTGATAATCCAATTTATTTATCAAGTAGTGATAAAGAAATACATTTTAATCTTGAAATTGATGGAAGTATTCCTGTAGCTTCATCAATAAATGCAACCTTAAGAATAGTAAGTGATAGAATTGTAGTTAACAAGCAAGTTACTTTCTATGCAAAGGACTGTAATACAGAAACTATTGATTTCCAAGTTACTGGACCAAACACAACAAACTTTCTTTTAAAGAAAGAAAATCTATTATCTATAGATTATACAATCAAGAATATATCTACAAAAACAAAGGATTTCTTTGTAACTTATGATAACAATTCAGATATAACTTACACATTATCAACAAGACAAGTAAGATTAAGTCCTGGTCAATCAAGGAAAATAACTTTAACAGCATATGCTGATAGAGACACAGCTTCAGGATCATATCCACTTAACTTACAATTCTTTGATGAAAAATCAGTAATCACAAAAAACCTTCATTTCCTTGTTGATCCTATCTTTAATTTAGATGTAAGAACAACACAAAATGCACTAGCATTAAATATTGGACAAACCTCAAACTTATTAATAATTATTGAAAATAAAGGAGATATAGAAGAAACCTTTAGATTTAATTATACCTTATCAAATGATTTAAGAATAAATAATCAAACTCAAAATGAAGAGATTGTTGTTTTCCCACACTCAACAAGACCCTTAAATCTTTCAGTTACTGCTGGACCTAACACAAAAGAAATGACTAGTCAAATAGTTATTGAAGCAACTGGAGATACAAGCGGTTACACTAAATCATTAGTAATTGATGTAATTGCATCAAGAGGAAATGAATCACTAAGATTAAACTTTTTATCATATCCTGATCAAATTGATATTGATTCAAACTCACAAAAGAACTTTTCATTCCAAGTATACAATTTTAGTGATGAAGACATTAAGCTTTCAAGTATACAATTAGTTGGTGTTCCTCAAGAAATAAGAGCTACTCTTCCAACTAATGTTCTTATTCCAAAGAAGCAATCAATAACTATCTCTGGAACAATCATAACAGGAGAAATAGTACCACAAGAAATAAATGCTGCTCTTGTACTTTATTCTGAAAAAGGTGGAGTTCTATCAACCCCACTTAAGATTAGAATAGTTGGAGATCAAAATATCTCAACCGAACCAGAAGAACCAACAACTGGACTTACTGGATTCTTTACATTAAAGAACTCTATTTTCCTTGGAATAGTTGGTGCTTGTTTACTTGTTGTTATCTTATTTGCATTAGGTGCATTTAAGAGAAGAGATTATTATCATACAGAACAAAGAAGAAGATAAATAGTATATTTTTTGGGAATAATTTATTTATTCCCATTTATTTGCTTTACTCTTTCATTTAATGCTTGCATATTAACATTCATTACTTCTATATTCTGATCAATAACAGCAATGAATTGTTCTTTAAACTTATTTAGTTCATCCATTTTCTCTTGGATTAAGTTAACTGCATTTAAATCTTTTTCAATACCCTTTTCAAGTCTTTCAATCTCTTTAATCTTTTCTTTAAATTCAGAATTAAGTGATGATTCATATATCTTTAATGATTGACTTATTTTTTCATCAACAGACACAAGTAAGTGTTCTTCAAAGATTCTAAGTTCTTCAAGTTTTTTATTTATGATTTCAGGATCTGTTCTTTGGGCAATTGTGTCTCTAACATGTTTAAGTTCGCGAAGCTCATCAGATATTTCATTTTTCATAGCTTCTCTTGCTTTAGCAAGGAACTCTATCTTTACTCTTTCAAATCTTTCATCATATCTATTAGATAATTGTGTTTTAAATGAATCAAGCTCAGATAATTTATCATAAATCTGTTGAGGATTAATTTGTTTTTTAATTCCTTCTTCAAATTCAATTATTTTTTTAATTTCTACATCAATTGAATTTTGTGTATTTTTAACAAGCCCTTCAGTAATTCTTGATTGAAGTGCAAGAGTGTTATTAATTTCTTTAATTTTAGTATTTAGTTTAGTTGTAAGTGTTGTAATTATTTTATTTATACTTTCTTCTGTTTTTTGAGTTAATAAATCATTTTGCTTAACTGTAAGTTCAGAAACTTCTTTAATTTCTTTACTTCTTTCTTCAAGATTAAGTGATAAAGCACTTATGCTATTCTTTTCAGATTCTATTTTTGCAAGTTCATTTCCCATTCTTGCTTCAAGAACCTTAAACTTAGTTAATTCAATTAGAACCTTTGCATTTGATTTATCTGTTTCTGCTTTAATATCATTTCCAATCTTTGCTAAAAGTAATTGTCTTGATGAAGCTTGAACACTATTTAGTTTATTTAATTCCTCAGTAATTAGCTTTTGTAAGGAAGTTGTGTTCTCATCCATTTTTTTCTTAAGAAATTCTTCTGTTGTTTTTTGTTTGTTTTCAAGCTCAGTTAATTTCATATTAATGGTTGTAATTATTCCTCTTTGCCAAATATCAATATTTTCAGATGTTGAATCTTTAAAATCAATTTCTGGTTTATAATCTTGATTTAATGAACCAACATTAATTGAACTAATTGTTGCTTTATCTATCATTCCAGATGAAGACTCATTTTTAGACATATCTTCAAGAGTATCCATTTCAAGTCCTTTAGAAACGTTATTCATTTCATCAGCTAAGAAATCTGTTTCAGGAACATCTACAATTTGGGTAGGTAATTCATCATTTTCAAAAAAGTCATCAGGTATTTCTCTAGTTTTTGGGATTTCATCTTCTACTTTAATTGTATTTTTCTCATCTACCTTAACTACGTTCTTTTCTTCTTTCTTAGGTTTGCTTTCAACTGGTTTTTTATTTTTATTAATATCAATTTCTGCTTTCTTAATAAGTTCTGTGCTTTCATCTTTAGATAAACCCATTCTAACTAGGTTTTCAATGATCTCATCGTGAGACATTCCAAGTTCTTGTAACTTTTTTATGTTTTCAACAACTCTATCATCAGCAATCATAGAACCGCACATCTTATTTTATTTTTTTAAGAAGTTCTTTACTAACTTCTTTAATAGTTTTATTTCCATTAACTTTAACTAACAATCCTTTCTCTTCAAATCTCTTAATTACTGGCATTGTTTCATTAAAGTAAATATCAAGTCTTTTTTTAATAGCTTCTTTATTATCATCTTCTCTCTTTCTTAATAATAATCTTTTAATACATTCTTCTTTAGATGTATCTACATATATTAAAGCTTGAATTTTGTATTTTTGTTTATAAATATAATAATCAAGAGTAATTGCTTGATCAAGCTCTCTTGGAAATCCATCAACAATTATCTTATCTACTTTGCTATTATTAATCTCATTAAACAAAAGATCACAAGTTATTTCAAATGGAACAAGTATTCCTTGTTTCATTTCCTTATCAAGTTCACGCCCTAGTTTTGTTTTCTTTGCAACCTCTCTTTTAAGAAGATCACTTTCAACTATGTGCTTGTATCCAAGACTTTTAGACAGGATTTCAGCTTGTGTGCTCTTACCAGACCCTGCTGGTCCTAAGATAAATATAATTTTTTTAATACCCTTCATAACCATCAAAAGACATTTATTAAATATTTGTGTATACCAATATTATATATAAGCTATATATTAGTAATAGCTATTATATTTAAAAACATTATCTTTCTTTAAAAACAAGGAAATAAGTGTTTTAAATTGAAATTCATTAGACCGGTAGTACAGTCTGGATAGTATGCAAGCCTCCTAAGCTTGAGATCGTGGGTTCGAATCCCACCCGGTCTGCTTTGCTAAAAATTAATTTAAAATATTAAGAATAAGGATGTTTTTTAAATGAAGTTTGTAAATATATTAGTTTTAATAATTATTTTAGTTTTGATTTCTTTGTTTATTTATCCTTCTTTTAATAAAAATAAAGATGTTATTATAAATTTAGATCCTTATCAAAAGAACTTAGATGCTTCAGATTCATTTAAAACAGGAGCATATACAATAACAAAAGTTGCAGAATATGATATTACTGCTAGAGTTTTAAGTACTAAAAAATATAATGATAAAATGTCAGAATTATCGAAATTTGATTTTGCACTTGGTTGGAATAAAATGTCTGATTATAATATTGTAAAAGAAACATATGTTACACAATATAATAGATTCTTTTTATGGCATCTTGAAAGCAATTATCAATTAATTACAGTAAAAGAAGTTACTGAAAGTGGTGCAAATGTTCATATGTTAACAGATAATAAATCAGTTCAAAGACAACTAAGAAAAGTAAATAAGAACGATATTGTAAATATAAAAGGTTATTTAGTAAACGTACAATCAGATTCTGGGTGGCTAATTAATTCTTCACTTACAAGAACAGATGATGGACCTGGTGCTTGTGAAGTTTTATGGGTTGAAAAAATAACTATTTTAAATTGAAATTGTGGGTTTGAATCCAACCCACTCAATTTATAATAAACAAGTTTTATTTTTTTGTTAATTGAATATTATAACTATAAGTTGTAGGTCCATTTGTTACTTCATCACTTAATTTATCCTTCTTAGATATCTTTGTTATTAATCCTGTTTCAAGTACGAAAGGAGATTCTTGATTAATAAGCTGATCTAAATTACATGCTTCTGAACTTTGTTGTCCATCTCCTCCATCAAACTCATATCCTCCAGTACAAGAGATAACT
>JBAWVI010000005.1:0-17284 GCA_037147375.1 archaeon
ATATTTCTTTTGCTTGTATTAAATCAAAATCATCTTTTTTATCAACATATATACTTTTTGGATTTATTTCTTTAATCTGTTTTAATAAATCAAGATTATCTTCTGATCTATCATAAGTAATCCCAACAATATTATACTTATTGTTGTATTTTTTAAAGAAATCAATAATAGTTATTGATAACTCTGAATTAGATCCGAGTATAACTATGTTCTTCTTCATAGATATAATAAAAGGAGATTAAGCTTTAAAAGGTATTGTAAACCATAGAGAATGAGAAAAAAAATAAAAAAAAGAAAAAAATATTAAAAAAATAAAATCTGAAATAAATTTAGTTAAACAAATTTATTTCTTCTTCTTAGCTGCTTTCTTCTTTACCATAGTCTTTTCTCCCCCCTTCAAATCAATAAAAAATTCTGTAAATTCAACAGAAAAATAAAATTATTAATTATATACTAAACAGAAACATATATAAATGATGTTGTTTATAGTTGTCCAAAAAGTTTAGCACTTGTCCAAGAAATTGTGCGATGATTTTTAATTAAAAAAAGATTAAATTTAAAATGAGATAAAACAAAAAAGGAAATAAATCAAAAATGATTTATTTCACCCTATTAAGAAAATTTATAAATCCTAGGACTTACTTCTTCTTCTTAACAACTTTTTTAGCTGCTGCTTTCTTCTTAACCATTGTAGTCTCCCCCTTTTTTTTCTCTGTAAAACAAATTTACAGAAGAATAATAATATATTTATTATTTATATAATGTTAGAAACGTATATAAATGTTTTTAATTTGCTTTTTTTCAAAAAAAATAAATAAAATAGTTGTCCAATATTTCATGAATGTTAATTTAATGTAAGCACAGATAAATAAAGGGAATACAACGCATAGCTAATTACAACAGTTCACTAAAATAATATTTATGAAAAATATAAAATAAAAAAAAATAAAAGAAATTTGTTTCGTTTCATTAAAAAATAAGTGTCCAAGATTTAATGTAATAAAAAAATAAAGAAATATATGGAAATAATTATAACTTTTATTCCCATTTACTCATATCATATCCTGCTTCTCTTAATTCTCCTTTTGTAAGTCCGAATACTCTTGCTCGGTTAAGAGGTATTCTTGCATCATAAAGCTCTTGAGCACTATAATTAATACTTTTTGCTTTTAGAATTGGCAAATAAAAAGATATATTTTTTGGTTCTTCATGTTTTAATTTACTTAATATATATTTTGCATCTACTTTATTAAATAATTCATTAGTAATAAGAGCCTTTAATCCAATTGTATTTACAAACTCATCTACATTAATTCCATTTATTTCTAAATCACTTAACTTAAATGTTTTTTCATTAAATATTCCAGCCTTTAGTAATTTTTTAAAATTAAATGTATTATAAAGTTCTTTTTTGCTTACACCTGCTTCTTCCAAACTTTTCAATCCAAATTGTTCAAGTTCAGTTAATCTTATATCCGAATATTGTTTTTTTGTTTGTTCAACTAAATATTTAAGTCCAAATTCTTCTTTGAAGGTCTTTATTGGAATATCTCCTTTATGGTGATACAAATATTCAAATGGAGGCTTAATTTCTGCATTATAAACTTCAGAAGATAATGCTCTTCTAGAAATTGTTCCATAAGGACCTAAACCTTTTCTAAATGTACCTATTATCATTATATCCTTTAAACTATAACCATGATCCATTAGTTCCTTTAAAGTAAATCCCTCTTCTCTAATTAAAACATCTATTGGAAAAGAAGTTACTAATTCATTTACTTTATATATTCCTTCCTTAACAAGTTCTTTTATTGGAACTGATTTAGATATAAATTGTCTATCAACCCCATTATCTAATAAATATTTATAACTATATCCTGCTTTTATTACTGCTCTACAACTTATATGTGGGTAATATTCACTCCAATAATTTAGATCTCCACCACCGTATTCATGATAACTCTCAGATAGCATCTGTTGTAATGGCATTTCTGCATTTAATAATGTCTTAATTGTATTTACTGGTGATTCTTTATAAGATTCTAAAGGTTCTCTAAATTCTTGAGCAACCCTTAATAATATTTGTTTTGAACCTAATAACTTATTTATTTCTTTATATTTAAATTCACTTTCAAATAAATTATGTAATCCAATTTTTTTTTCAAAGATTTTATCAAGCCCTTCTTTTAAAAAATGTTCTTTTAATTTTTGCTTTAACTCATTATATTTTGCAATATGATTTTCTTCTTTAGGTTTAGGAAACTTTTTTATAAAATTAAGAAGCTCTTGTTTAGTAAATAATTTATCAATATAATCTATTTTATTATGAGTAAATAAAGATAATGGATTAATTCCCATCTTAATTAGTTGTTCTTTTGAATATTTCTTATTTTGAAGAATAGAATCTAATTTACTAATTCCTTCTTTTTGCTTTATAATCTCAAGTCTTTTCTTTGCTAATGCTTGCTCTTTGTCTTTAGTTAATGTTTTTTTAAATCTATCAGCTGCTTTTGCAATATCTTTTATCATTGATTTTTTAACTGGCATAATAATACCCTCTTTTCAATTAATTTATTAATCTTTATAAAAGTATTAAACACAATTAGATTTATAAACATATCTTGAAGTTAAAAATAATAAAATAAAGAAAAAGGATGAAGATTATAAAAAATAAAAAAAAAAAGAGTTCTTAGATTAAAATTAATCTAAGAAGAATTCCCAAGTTTTTGGTTCAGGATCTATTCCTTTTCTCTTTCTAATATCCATGATTGTATCTTTCAAGATTGATTTAGGAAGCTTCTCATATCCTGAATATTCAGCAGTCCATACAGCTCTTCCTTGTGTCTCTCCTCTCATCTCTTGTGAGAAACCAATCATTGACTTAACAGGTATCTTACCAACAATAATTGAAAGATCTCCTTCACTCTTGATATCTTCAATCTGTGTTCTTCTACCTGAAAGAACTCTTGAAACAGAACCCATGTAATCTTGTGGAACTGATACAGTTAAATTCTGCTTTGGTTCCAAAAGAGTGTAGTCACTTGCAAGAACACCAGCATAGATAGCTCTAGTTATTGCAGGAAGAACCTGAGCAGGTCCTCTATGTATTGCATCCTCGTGTAATACTGCATCGTTTAGGTTAACAAGAATACCAGAAACTCTTTCTTTAGCAACTGGTCCTTCTCTTAATGCATCTTGGAATGCTTCAATAATTAATTCTCTAGTTTCATTTAGGTTCTGTATTCCTTTTGTTCTATTAATTAAAATAGAATTATTGAAAACAGCCCAAATGTTCTTTGATTCATCACCAGAGAAACCAATTTCTTGGAGCTTCTTCATGATTTCCATATCCTTGTTCTGTCTAATCTTACAATGAAGCTTTAACTTTCTTAACTTCTCAAGCATTTCTCCTTCAATAGGTTGTATCTGTATCTTGAACTTATTGTGCTTGGTTGGAGTTTTTCCTTCAATAACAGGTGAACCCTTTTGTATTGTTTCATAATAAACAACAATTGGAGGGGAAACTGTTATTGGAATATTATTATCCTTCTCAATCTTGTATTGAGTAATTTCTAAGTGAAGTTCTCCCATTCCTGAAATTAAGTGCTCTCCTGTTTCTTGATTTAATTCAGCTCTTATGTTTGGATCTTCTTTAGTAATATTATGAATAACATCAATTAATCTTGGAAGATCTTTTGAATTCTTAGCTTCAATTGAAACAGTCATAACAGGTTCAACATCTGATAAGAAATCCTCAAATGGTTCCATCTCTCTATTTGCAAGTGTTTGACCAGTGTAAATTTCTTTCATTCCAATTACACAAGCAATATTTCCTGCTTCAACCTCATCTAATATAACTCTTTCAGGTCCTAAGTATATTCCAACTTGTTGAACCTTACCTTCTTTGTCTGTACCTAATATTTTTAAGTCCATTCCTTTCTTAATTGAACCAGCGTATATTCTACCTGATGCAATATCTCCAGCATGCTTATCAAGAACAATATCTGTTACCATCATAGCAACATCAGTGTCTCCCATTTCACAATTTTGCATTGCTTTTCCTTCTGGAGTACTAAGATCTCCTTTCCAAATGATTGGAATTCTATATCCTTGAGCAACTTTTGGATTAGGTAAATGATTAATAACCATTTCTAAGAAAACATCTGAGATTGGTATCTTATCAGATAATTCTTTTTGTTGTTCTTTTTCACAATAATCAATAATATCTGCAAACTTTATATTGTACTTAGTCATTGCAGGAACAGACATTGCCCAATTATGATATCCTGAACCAAAACAAACTGATCCATCTTTAATTGAAACTTGCCATTTTTGTTTTAATTCATCTACTGCATATCTTGAAATTAAATTATTAACATCCATTACAACCTTAACGAATTTTTTTTGCATGTCTTCAGGTGTAACGTGCATTTCTGTAATTAATCTATCAACTTTGTTAATGAAAAGAACAGGTCTAACTCTTTCCTTTAATGCTTGTCTTAAAACAGTTTCTGTTTGAGGCATAACACCTTCAACAGAATCAATAACTAGAACAGCTCCATCAACAGCTCTCATAGCTCTAATAACGTCTCCAGTGAAATCAACGTGACCAGGAGTGTCTATAATATTAATTAAATATTTTTGATCGCCGAGTGCATATGGAACAGAAACGTTAGAAGCATTAATTGTGATTCCTCTTTCTTGTTCTAAGATATATGAATCCATGAAAACTTGTTCTCCTGCTAAATCTTTTGAGATTAAACCAGCAGTAGCTACAAGATTATCTGTAAGTGTTGACTTACCATGATCAATATGTGCAATAATTGCAATATTTCTAATATTTTTTGTATTTGCCATCAACGTTTGTGCAAGTTCTGCAACTTGTTCTTTTCTTCCCATGTTATTTTCACCTGTATTTTTTAATAATTTTTATGTATTAAATCAATAGTTTTTGCGGATTGCTTAAAGCTATTAATGTACCACTTAAATTCAATATAAATTGAAAAGTAGATATATATAATATATAGGGGAATTTATTTAAATACCTTTCCTTATAAGGCTTTAGGCTTAATAGGTTTCCTTTCAAAAAGCTTCTTGTTTCTCTTAATAAATTTAGTCATTTCCTTCTTTGTTTTATTAAGATTTTCTTTAGAATAAGCTTCTGCAATATATTTATCTAACTCTGGCTTAATTAACTTAAGAATTTCAGTATTACTTTTAATTGAAGGTACCTTATATTGATTAGGAATATATATGGATAAAGGTACTGGTTGAGTAATATAATTTGGTTTTTTTGTAATTTTATTCAAACTATTTGTAATTTTATAAATATTTAAAGTTTCAGGATCTATTCCAAGTTTATTTATTCCTACATAAACTGTATTTGAAGTACCGGTTTTAGTTTTAACTATTAATATTTTTTCTTTACCATTAATATCTGCTTTAATAAATCTAATTGCTTTAGATTTTATAGCTCTTAAAAATCCTTCTAAAGTTAAAGCACAAGCATCCTGTAGATGATTAGAGATTACCTGTTGAGTAATTAGTCCATTTTTAATTCTAATAATTTCTAAAAATGGATTATATTTTTTTTCAACATAATTATAGTATCTTTCAGATTCTAAAAATACAGAAAACTTATCTTGCTTAAGAGTAGACATCTCTTTTAATAGTTTTTTTCTATATTCATCTGGTTTTGATAAAACATTATCAAGATGAGCAATAATTTCTTGATTATATATTATTAAATCATCTCTTTCAAAGTGAGATCTACTTGAGATGAATAATTTAAAAAAAGTTGGAAGATAAGTCTTAAGAAGAGGTTCATACTTTTCTGGATTTTGTGTATAAAAAGATATAGTCTTTAAGCTAGATAAATTATTTGATTTAATTTCATAATTAAAACTATTTTTCATAGAATTAATTAATTTAATTTTTATGTTTGACATATAACATCTATCTTCTTGTGATTTTATTTAAATACCTATTCTTTTCTTACTTTTGCTTCTATTTTATCAAGATAATCTTTGTACAATTTACTTTTTGGTTTCATTGAATAAAATACTCCTGCATTTAGAATTTCAAGAGTTGCATCTTCACTTTTTCTAATATCATCTAAGAAAATATTTCTGGATTCTAAATCTCGAAACACTCTTTCAGTTGCTTTTAATCTTAAAGCTAAGGTAATAGGACCAATCCAACTCATTCCTGGCATCCACACAAGATGAACTTTATACTTACCCTTAAACTTACGAAAAACTTCATTATAGAATTGGCTTGATTTAGGATATTTCTTATTAAAGGTAAGATATAACTTATATTTATTATAACGATAAATAGTATTAACTTTATTTTTTAGTGTAGATATCTTTGAAGTAGGTTCTTTTTTAGGCTTGACTTCTTTTTTAGTAACTTCAAGCAATTTCTTTGGTGCTTTCATTAGGATATTAAATCTGAAAACATTTATAAATAGATAGAAAAAGATTATAAAAATAAAAAAAATAAGAAAATAAAGAAAATAAATTCTTTATTTATCTAGAACTTTGTGCAATTCTTTCGATTTCATCTCTCTTCTTTACTGCATAACTCTTTTGATCGTTCTTTGAAGCTAAGATGATTTCTTCTGCAAGTGCTACTGAAAGCTCTTTCTTTACTTTAAATGTTTTTGAGAATGCTGCGAGTGCAAGATTCTTAAGTGCTTCATCAAGTCTTTTAATTGGAGCTAAATCAACTGCTTGATTTGATACTACTCCACCTCTTTGAAGTCTTACAACATCTTCTCTTGGAGCACTAAATTCAAGTGCTTTAACAAGAACCTGTATAGGATTTTCCTTAGTTGTTTTGTTAATGTAATCAAATGCTAAATCCACTGATTTAATCATTAAATCCTTTTTACCACACCCTTTCTTTCCTCTAATGAACTTACCAGAAAGCTTTTTCTTTCCTTGTCCTGATCTCATAAGCTTATTGATTAATCTTTCAACAACATTAACCTTAGCTTTTTCAACAGGTGTACTCTTTCTAGCACCATGTGTGTGTGGTATAACCTTTTCTTTCAAACAAAGGTACTTTGCAATACCTAAATCTGCAGAAATTACTTCTTTTGTTTCCCATTTATTAAAAATTTTCATAATTTAACACCATTTTATATTTAAAAATAAAAAAGAGATATTTATCTCTTTGATTTCTCCTTCTTTCCTGTTCTTAACATTTCAAGGGATTGATCATTAACTTTAATAACCTTGTACTTAACACCCCAAAGATCTCCAACAGGTCCACCTTTACGTCCACCAATTCCTTCAACAGTTACTTGGTCGTGTATTTCAATGAACTTAATAGCTTTATCCTTTGGTGCAAGTGCTGTTAATTCCTTACCATTCTTAATAAGTTTAACTCTAACACATTTTCTAATTCCAGAGTTTGGCTGTCTTGCTGTAATTCCTTTCTTTTCAAGCACAATTCCTTTTCCTTGTGGTGCTCCTTCAAGAAGTCCAGCTTTTTTATGAACCTTAACACTTCTTTTGTATCTAGGATCTTTCTTATTCCACTTTATTCTGTTTTTAATATTTTTCTTTGCAGCGAATTCGCCGTTTGCTCCTCTACTCATAATATCTTCACCTTAATCTTTAAAATTTCTATTCAATATGTTTTTTACTTTTTCTTATTTTTTCAATTATAGTTTCTTTCCATAATTTTACTGCGTATTCTAAATTTATTTTTTTTTCTTTAGCTAAATTTTGAATTGCTAAGATTATTCCTGGTGCTCTTTCTTCAGAAGCTTCAATACCTAACTTCTTTAAAAACATAACATCCAAGGATTCTTTTAATTTTGATTTTTTATTAAATGGACGTATGTTTTCTTTTATTTTTTGTGTTTTTCTTTTAAAGTTAGAGCCTTTGCCCATAACATCACTTTTTCTTAATCTTTATGATGCTTTTGAATAACTCATCATCTTGTATTGGTTTTTCTTCTTCTTCTTTTTGTCTAATTTCTTTAGCTTTCTTTATTTCGTCTTTTTCTTCTTTCTTTTTAACTTTTCCTTCTTTCTTTTCAGTTTTAGCTTTAGTTCTTGCATTTTCCTTAACAACTATAATATCCTTAGCATCCATTACAGCAAGTATGCTTGATTCACCAACATCTAATACTCCAAGAACAGAAATACTAAAAGGTTTACCACAAACAGAACCAAGTTCAACACCAGATTCTAAATAAGTAATTACTTTTACTCCAGCAAGCTTACAATAGTGTTCAATTTGCTTCTTTTGAAGTACCTTAACAGTACTTGCAAGAACAACGAGCTTAGGGTCTCCCACTAATGTTTCTCTAACTATTTCTTTTGTACCATAAAGAACTTTTCCAGTGTCTACTGCAATTCTTAATTGTTGATTAAATTTATTCCAATCCATATTATTTCACTTCATTATTTTTATTTTTAATTTTTTTTCCTTTTTTTCTATTTATATATAATATTTATGTTCCTAAATGTTTAAAAAAGAATTTAAACTTATTCTTCCTCGTTTGCTTGTATCATCTTCTTTAAATTTTTCGGATCAAGTGTTAATTTAACAAGACCAGTTCCTGCTGAAATTGGTTGTCCAACTATTAAATTTTCTGTAATTCCTGTAAGTCTTTCAGTTTCATGATAGAATGCAGCTGAAAGTATGTGCTTTACAGTTTCTTCAAATGCAGCTCTTGCAAATGGACTTGTTTTTTCTCCAGTTATTCCAGTTCTAACAATACCCTTAACTCTTCCACCGAAGGTCATAAGATCTGCTAAAACAAAAATATGTCTAAGATTAATATCAATAGAGTTTGAACTAAATGTACTACTTAATTCATTAACAATTGCTTGTCTTCCTGCTTCAATTCCAAGAACTTTATTAATTTCAACAACATCATTTGTTATTGATCTAAGTGAATCAACTTCTTCAAACTTTAATATTTCTGATAAATTTGTTCCTCTTGTAATAATTACAAACTCATCTCCAACTTGTGTAACAACAACCTTGTCAATGTGCTTAACACCGAAAAGAGGTATACTCTTCCATTTTAAAACTCCTTTTCTAATTGTGTAAAGTGGAGTTGTTGAATCAAATGCAAAGTTAATTTTCTTCTTATTATCTCCAAATCTTTTTGAAGAATAGATTTCATCAATTTTATCATAAACTAAATCCATGATTGTTTCTTTATTAATTCCTGCTTCATCAACTTTATCTTCATCTAAAATAAAAGATAAACTTTTATTTTCAAAGTTTTCTTCAAAGTTACCAACATCTTCAACCTTGATATCTACAAGACTGCTTGCAAATGCTTTTACTTTCTTTTCATTCTTAATAAGTTCAGATTTTAAGTATATTTTCATTGAAGGATACTTAGATGATAAACGTCCATCAACTATTTCAATAACTCTTTGTATTCCTTGACCTACAGAAACTTCTAAAGATCCAGCATAGTGCTTAGTTCTTAATGTTAACTGAGTTCCAGGTTCACCAATTGATTGAGCAGCAATAAGTCCTATTGCATCTCCAGGTGTAACTAGTGCATTATTATATCTATTAGATACAATTTCAACTAGTTTTTTCCTTTTTGCATCACTAAACTTTTTAGTTTTAGCATACGCTTCAATTCTTTCTAGAACCAATGTAGGTAATTCTCTCATAACAATCAACTTTTTTTTATTTTAATTTTTAAATATACTGTCCAACATTTAATACAATTTACTCATGGAAGAAGTTTATATTCTTTCCAAGATATGCTTTATCTGGTGAAAGTCCATCATCTCCATATAGGAATTGTATAACTTGCCCATCTGCAGTTCTTACACTTAAATCATCATTAACAATTAAATCCTTTAATGCATTTGATAATCTTCTGTATAAGTATCCTGAAACCTTTGTTGCAACACCTGTATCAATTTCTCCTTGACGTCCACCAATTGAGTGTATGAAATACTCTTTTGGTTCCATTCCATTAAAGAAATTGTTCTTTACAAATCCATAATCCATTAACGCTTTTGTTCCAACAACATTTGAACTTAAGAATCTATTTGAGAAACCTGCTTTTGGTCTACCTGATCTAACAGTAACAAGACCCCATAAAGCAACTATGTTAGCAACGTTACCAAGCTTTCCACGAGATCCACCAATACTTGCAATTAATGTTGAGTTATTGTATGCAATCTTAGTTTCACTTGTCATTTCTTCAAATTTAATTTCAAGAAGTTTATTTGAAATTTCTTCTTTTGTTTCTCCTGCAGCTCTAATCATTTCAAGCTCGAAGGTTTCTGCTAAATTTTTACCAGGTATTAAAGGTAATGACTTAGTTTCAAATTTCTTAATGATTCCATTTGTAGTTGCAATTAATTTCTTAACTTTTGTATCAATTTCATCTTGCAATGTATCTGGTGTTTTATATTCATCAAGAGCAATTGTAAGTCCTTTCTTACTAAGTGTATAGAAAACAAGCTTTGATAAATTATAATAAAACTCAACAGCAACTCTCTTATCATAATGTCTAACAAGAACATCAATTAAATTTCTAGGAGCATATAGTTTTTCATCAACAACTCCAGAAACAAGGCGTCCTTTTTCAACCTTAAAATAACAATCGTACTTATCAACATCTTTTTGAGTAACTTTACCTTTAACCTTTCTTAATACAGTAAACAATTTATTATAATATTCTATATTAAGATCCTTTGGTAATATTTGAGAAAAGATAAGCTTACCAGAATACTTTGTTCTATCAACATCTGCTGCTGGAAGTTCAGTTATTCCAATTGAATATAACATTTCCATTGCTTCTTTCTTTGTAAACACAGTATCTTTCTTTGTTAATAAATAACCACCTGAAACAATATCATGATCAGGAACAATGATTGGTGATCCATTTCTAATACTTAAGATTTGTGAATCAACCATTAATAAATTATTAATTTCTGCAACTGCTGCTTCACTTTGTGGACAATGAAGATTCATTTCATCACCATCGAAATCAGCATTGTATGGAGGACAAGCAATTGGATTTAATCTAAATGTTTTACCAGGTAAAACTTTAATCTTATGTCCCATAATTGATGCTCTATGAAGTGTTGGTTGTCTGTTAAATATAACAACATCTCCATCTCTTAATTTTCTTTTAATTGTTGCTCCATCTTCAAGCCCGTCCATTAATTCTTGCTTGTTTGCAAGATTAATTATTTTTCTTCTTCCGTTCTTTGTGATAATGTAATCAACAAATCCTTTATCAATTTGTTCCTTACAATATTCTTTATTCCAAGAAGTTACTTTTTCTGGCATTGTTAAAGTATTTGCAACTTGTTCAGGAACACCAAGTTCATCAATTCTAATATCAGTTGATGGAGTGATTGTTGTTCTTGCACCAGCATTTACTCTTTTACCAATTAAGTTATATCTAAATCTTCCTTTCTTACCCTTAAGTCTTTGTGCAAGAGTATTAAGTGCTCTTCCAGATCTATGCTTTGCAGGTGGAACACCAGCTGTATTATTATCAAAATAAGTTGTTATATTGTACTGTAAAAGATCCCAAAGATCTTCAACAATAATTTGTGGTGCACCAGCAACTATATTTTCTTGTAATCTTGTATTAATTCTAACAATATTAAGTAACATGTGTGTTAAATCTGATTCAGCAGTAATTACGTTTTCAAGTGATAATGAAGGTCTAATTGCTACTGGAGGAACTGGTAATGTAGTTAATACAAACCATTGTGGTTTAAGTGTTTGTGAATATCCAAACAAGAATAAATCTTTATCTGGAATCTTAATTAACCAATCAGTAATATCTGATGGATATAATCTTTCTTGATTATAATAAAAGTTAGTTGGCTTATCAATTGTAACCTTTGGAGTTTCAATTCCACAATGGGGACATTTCTTTTTATCTCTAACGAGTCCAACAATTTCCTTTGTTGCTTTTTCTGGGTCTGCAGCAAGTGCAAGAAGATCAGTTATGTCTTCTTCAGGAATCATTATTCTTCCACATTCTCTACAAGTACATGAAAGAACAGAATAAAGTTTTTCAGAAAATTTAGGATGAATAACAGGTCTAATTAATTCAATGTGCCCAAAGTGACCAGGACAATCTCTCATATTCTGTCCACAAGTCTTACATCTAAGTCCAGGAGAAATAACACCAAGATGAAGATCCATTACTCCTCTCTCAATAGGGTAACCATCCTTATCATATGTTTCAGCTCTTGTAATTTCAACAGCAGACATTTTTCTAACCATATCTGGTGAAAGCACAGAAAACTCAATTGATCTAATTTTTTTTATAGGCATATATAATCATTCTCTTAATTTTCTAACTTTAATAATCTTTAATCTATTTTATCTCCAACATTTAACTTAGGGAATACTCCAAGTGCTTTAAGTTCATCAAGTAATAACTTGAAACCATAACTAATCTTAACTTGGTGAATATTTCCACCTTTACAGATTGGACAATATAATTTATTTCTAATCTTATCATTGATTGCAAGAACTCCACAATCTGAACAAATATGAACATCAAGTTGATCAGAATCATCCATTAACTTTTCATGAAGTAACATTGCTGCACCATGTCCAACAAGAGCATCTCCTTCCATCTCTCCAAATCTAAGACCTCCACCTTTTTCTTTACCTTCAGTTGGTTGTCTTGTTAATAATTGGATAGATCCTTTATCTCTTGCTTGTATTTTATTTGTTACAACGTGGTATAATCTTTTAAATGAAATTGGTCCAACAAAGATTGGCATTTCTATTTTTTCTCCAGTTATTCCATCAAAGAATACTTCTTTACCATCTTCTCTAAATCCAAGTGATAAAAGAAGTTTTTGAATTGCATCTTTATCTGAATAGAAAGCAGTTCCATCTATTTCCTTTCCAGAAAGAGCTCCAGCTTTTGCTGCAATTGTTTCAAACATGTGTCCAATTGTCATTCTTGAAGGAATTGAATGTGGATTTAATATAAAATCAGGTTTAATTCCACTTGATGTAAATGGCATATCTTCTTCATTAATAACTGCACCAACAACACCCTTCTGTCCGTGATGTGAAGAAAACTTATCTCCAACTTGTGGAATCATTGTTGATCTAACCTTAATCTTACAAAGTTTAACTCCTGCTAAAGTCAATGTTATAAGAACCTTATCAACATGTCCATTTAAGTGCTTTCTAGCTGTTACTGAAGATTCACGTCTGTCTTCTGAAACAACACCGAACTCAGATATTTCTTCAACAAATCTTGGAGGGGATGTCATTCCAATTACAACTCCACCTTCAGGAACATATGTTTCAATATTTGCAATTCCATCTTCGCCTAAATTTTTATAAGCATCGTCTCCTCTAAAACCTATTGTTGTTTCTCCAGGTATTTTGAAATCATCAGCTTGTCCTGATGGATATCTGTTTTCTTGAGCTGAATATGATCTATAATAAGATGATCTACCAAGTCCTCTTTCAACTGCTCCTTTATTCATGATTAAAGCATCAATCATATTATATCCACGATATGGCATGATTGCAACAATTGAATTTTGAATCATTGGTCTTCTATCAATGTTTAACATTTTTTCTGTTCTTGTTGTTACAAGTGGTTTTTGTGGATAATAAAGAACATGCATTTCTGTATCAAATCTATGCTTGTAATTAACAGCAGGTATTCCAACAGCTTGCTTGAAAATCTTAGCACCGAAAATAGCTTTTCCAGCCATGTTGTGGTGAGCAAATGGAATCATTGATGTAATTATTGAAAAGATTGCAGTTCCTGAAATTTCAAGATGTGTATGATCAGGAGTAATGTCTTTATCATCAAGTGCAACATATGCATTTTCTTCTTCTTCAGCATCAAGGTATTCAATTATTCCTTTTTTAACAAGTTCTGGCCATAATACTTTTTTATTTTTAACGTCTTCTAGAACTTCTTTAGTTAATTTAGATTTACTATTTTCAACAATTATTAATGGTCTTTGTACTCTTCCACCATCTGTGTTAATGTACATCTCATTAGTTTCTTCTCTAAAAGCTATGTTTATTTGAGAATCAATCATTCTTGATCTTCTCTTTCCAATTAGCTCTTTTCTTAGCTTAGAAGGGTTATTGTGGAAACCAACAAGTCCACCATTAACATAAATCTTACATTTTGATTGTGCCATAATATTTCACTTTCTTTAAATTTATTTATCAAGTTCTAAAACATCTAAATATTCTGAAATTAATTTTGGATTAACATCCATTGTTACTCTTGCCATTAAAGCTAAATTCTTTGATAATCCACAGTTAGGTCCATCAGGAGTTTCAACAGGACAAAGTCTACCCCAATGAGTTCCATGAACATCACGTGCTTCATATAATTCTCTTTGAGAATCAAGAGTTGATTTAACTTTTCTCATGTTTGTTAAAGATGCAACATAGTTAACTCTATCCATGAATGCACAAACACCAGTTATTTGTCCAACCCAAGTTCCTGTACTTACTGCAAACTTAATTCTTTCAGTTATTGCATCAGGTCTAATAATTGTTGTAATATTTAATTTTCTATGTCTAGAAATAGTTCTATCAATTTGGAACTTTAAATCATTTATGAAATGCTTAAATGAATATCTGAAAAGATGTTCCATTAACTTACCTGCAACTTCAAGTCTTTTGTTTGCATAATGATCTTTATCAGCTTGTGATCTTAAGTTATATGCTTTTTCAATAATCTTTGTTGCCATAATAATTAGATAATGAGCTTTTGCAAGTCTATCTTTCTTATTTTGTCCAATATGTGGAAGAAGGAAAGAATCAAGTACTTCTTGTGCTCTTCTAAGTCTATAATTTTGAGTTTGTGATGGTGCAACTGCTTTACCAATCTTATCAAGTGCATCATTTGTGTTTGTTGATTCTATTTTATCTAAATTTAATAAAACTTCGTTTCTAATAACTCTTTCATCATCAAATGCGCTTAATATTTCTTCTTGCTTTGTCATTCCAAGTGCGTTTAATAATTCAATTAAACTTAATTTTCTTGGAGATGATGGGAAAGTTACATAAAGTAAACCTTCAAGATTTCTTTCAATCTTAACTTTACCTTTGAATGCTCCTTTAACTGAAATAACTTGTGCTTTGATTAATCCTTCATCTTCGTTAAGTAAGATTCTATCAAGTGCTAATACTTCTTGTGAGATTAATACTTTTTCAGAACCATTAACAACAAAGTATCCACCTAAGTCCATTGGATCTTCTCCAACTTCAATTAATTCATCATTTGAAAGTCCAGAGATGTTACAATATTTTGATTTAACCATAATTGGAATTTCTCCAACATATGATCTTTTTTCATCAATTAAAACATCTTTTCTATATAATCTAATATCTAAATAAATTGAACCTGAGTAAGTCATGTTTCTGTGTCTTGCTTCCATTGGTGTAAGTCTAACCTTAGCACTTCTGTCTGCTTCAACAATTTCTGGTCTAGTAACTTCAACATTTGATAAAACAATCTTAACTTCGTTATTACATTCAATAACTGATTGTTCTTCAACTATCTCAGGTACTTTTTCCTCAATAAATTGATCAAAAGATTTTAATCTTTGATTTATTGGTCCAGCATATTCGTAATATGATTCAACTAAAGCCCATTTATCCATTATTTATCACATTTAATTTAAGTTTAATAACTAAGTCTATTCATCAACAACTCTTCTATAATAAACAGTTTCTCCAACAAGTGGATTAAACCTTTTAATTTTAATAACGTCTCCAACTTTAACTTCCATGTGTCTGATAGCAGGATCAGAAATATAAATGAAAGGAAGTTTTTCAGGTTCTATTTTTTTCTTTGCAAGTTCAAGAACCTCTTCTTCGTTTAAGACATCATGAGAAGGAACGTAATTATGTTTTATTTCTTCCTTAAGTCTTCTTTGCCTTCTAGTCTTTCTATAAGATGCAATTTCATCAACATCTTCTTGACCATCTTCTCTTGGTTCTTTAATTTTAATTTTATTTCCTTGACCTTTTATTCTGCCCATGAAGTCAACACTTCCTTTATAGTTTAAATTTAATAATTATAATTATTTAGAGTTATGGCTATACTTTTATGGCTGTCCTTAAATGTATTTAAGATTAAATAAAATTGCGTAATGATGGATAATGATAAGTATATTGCCAAAAACAAGAACATAAGATAATTAGAAAGCAAAACATTTAAAAAGAGTTTGTTTTTATCCCTTGGATTAGGGTTATGTAGCTTTCTATAACCCATTTTTGTTTAAAAAGGTTCTGGTCTCTAGATTTTCTTAAAAATATTTAGAAAGGGAAAGTAATTTAAAGCTTACTCATAACCTATATTTAGTTTATATTATATAAGTCTATATTTATATTAAAATTAAAGGTGAAAAATATATGGAAAGAGTTCCAACTGGTGTTAAAGGATTAGATGAATTAATTCAAGGAGGTGTTCCAAAAGGAGCAACTATTCTTGTTTCTGGAGGTGCAGGTTCTGGTAAAACTATTTTAGCAACTACTTTTATTTATGAAGGTGCTAAAAAATATGGTGAACCAGGACTACTTGTAACTGTTGAAGATAATCTTAAGAACATTGTATGGAACATGGAAAACTTTGATTGGGACATTAAATCTTTAGAACAAAAGAATCTAATGAAGATATATAGAATGCACATTGATCCAAGACAACCAATTGAAGCACAAATAGATAAGGAACTTGATATTATTACATCAATGGTTAAAGATATTGGAGCAGTAAGATTAACAGTTGATTCAACAACTGCATTTGGTGCATGGATATCTGATCCAGGTAAGCTTAGAAATCTATTATTTAGATTTACAGATTATTTAAAAGATCTTAATTGTACAACTATGTTAACTGCAGAAACAAATGGTAGAGATTTTTCTGCATTTGGAGTAGAAGAATTCGTTGTTGATGGTATCTTCATGATGTATTTTATACCACCAAACAGATCACTATTTATTAGAAAATTAAGAGGAACAAAACACTCTCAAGCAGTTCATCCTTGTCAAATAACACCAAACGGTGTTGAGATAAATTCAAAGGATGAAGTAATGTGGGCATCAATCAAGCAATATTAAATTGCTTGAATATTTTTTCTTTTTTTTTATTTAGGTCTTGGAGATAAGTGTTTTCTTAATGCAGAAATTCCAAGCTTCTTTTTCTTTAATGGAATCCCACTATCCTTAATTACTCTTTCAAGTCTCTTCCTAAGTTCCCTATTTTCTTGAATATTATTACCCATATTCATTCTTTTCCTTTATTTTGCCC
>JBAWVI010000006.1:0-16770 GCA_037147375.1 archaeon
ATCAATTTCAGATTATAAATCAGGTACAGACAATTTCATTAAAACAAAGCAAGTTCTTGATGAAAGAAACTCAAACCTTTTAATGCAAAAGTACACTATCCTTTTTGCAAGCAGCTTAATTGTTCCAGGAATACTTGGAATTGTTATTTCTTTAATTAAAAGTCTTAGAACTTCGATTCCAGAAACAGCAAGTACAGCAGGCATCTCTCTTTATTCAATTACTTATTATTGTGTAATTATTTACATTATTGAATATATTGTAATTTCTTCAATATATTTATCTATTTTAGAGGATAATAGAAGAAAAACAATAATTTATTTAGTTATTCTTCTTCCCGTAAGCCTTTTAATCTTTTTCTTATCTATGTTAATCTAAGAAAGAAGGAAAAAGATATGTTTGATATTGCAATTAATACATTAATTTCTACATTTGGATATTTTGGAATATTTATTTTAATGGTTATTGAAAGTACATTTATACCTCTACCCTCTGAAATAATTTTAATTCCTGCAGGATATTTAGCATACGTTGGGCATTTTAATTTTTGGTTAGTTATTATTATAGGTACGATTGGATCTATTGTTGGTTCTGTAATTAGTTATTGGATAGGAAAACGTCTTGGTAGAGCATACCTATTAAATCATTCAAAAATGTTTTTTATTAAGAAAGAAAAGTTACTTAAGATTGATGATTATTTTAAAAATCATGGTCCTGTCACTGTATTTATATCTAGACTTGTATTTGGAGCAAGGCACGTTATCTCAATAGTTTCTGGATTTGCAGATATGAATTTTTGGAAGTTTATTGGATGGACTGTTCTTGGTGCATTAATATGGAATACATTCCTTACAGGTGTTGGATTTTTTATTGGATCACAAGCTACAGGAATTATTAATTATTATAAAATAGGGGTTGCGTTATTAATTACAATAATAGTAATCGTTTGTGGTATAATTTACATGAAAAAACGTGTCAAGATA
Organism: archaeon; assembly: GCA_037147375.1. GTDB lineage: Archaea > Iainarchaeota > Iainarchaeia > Iainarchaeales > CSSED10-239 > JBAWVI01. Next base: position 982 of record JBAWVI010000006.1, read on the forward strand.
TAAATATAAATGTTATTGTGGTTAATTATATTAGTAAATAAACTTTTTTTATAAGAAAAAAGAATTTATGCCCTGGTAGTCTATCGGTTAGGATGCGACCCTGTCAAGGTTGCGGGGCGAGTCCGACTCTCGCCCAGGGCGCTTTTATCTTCTAATTCTTAGATATAATCAAATTTATTGAAATTGATTTCGTTTTTAATTATTTCTTTCTATATATTATATACTAAATTTGAATATATATGTACGATTACAAGACTTTTGAAAAGAAATGGCAAAATGCTTGGGCTGAATCTAAAATCAATTATTCAGAAGTAGATTCAAATAAACCTAAATACTTTATTATCTGGGCATACCTTACTGTTTCTGGATTCCAACATGTTGGACATATGAGAGGATACTCTTATGCAGATGCAATTGCTAGATACAAAAGAATGAGAGGATATAATGTTTTAATGCCTGCAGGAGGACATGCATCTGGGAATGGTGCAGTTGCAAAGGCTCAAAAGGTTAAAGAAGGAGATAAGGAAGTAATCTCTTACTATAAGGAAAGAGGACTTACTGATCAAGATCTTAAAACTATTTCAAGTCCAGAAGGATTTGTTTCATATTTCTCAGAAAAGTATATTCAAGACTATAAAGATTATGGATTCATTGTTGATGATAGAAGATTTACTGTTACAACAAACCTAGATTATAATAAATTTATTGAATGGCAATTTAAAAAATTAAATGAAAAAAAACTACTTATTCAAAAACCATATTTTGCAACAGCTTGTGTTAAGTGTGGACCAGTTGCAGTTGACCCATCAGAAATGGATTTATCAAAAGGTGGAACTGCAGAAAAGAATGAATACACAATTCTTAAATTAAAATTTGAAAAAGAAAATGAATTCATTGTTGTTGCTACATTAAGACCAGAAACAATCTTTGGTCAAACAAATGTATGGCTTGATTATAATATTGATTATGTTAAGATAAAGGTTGGAGACGAAGTTTGGATTGGATCGAAAGAGTTTGCAGAAAAACTAAAGTATCAAAGAGAAGATACTAAGATTCTTGAAACTATTAAAGGAAAAGATCTTGTAAGTAAATATGTAACTCCTCCAAAGATAGAAAGAAAAATAATTATTCTTCCATCAAAGTTTTGTGATCCAAAGATAGGAACAGGAATAGTCACATCAGTTCCAAGTGATGCTCCATCAGATTACATAGGACTTTATGATTTACAAACATCTGAAAGCGAATGTAAAAAATATAATCTTAATTATCAAGATGTAAAGAACATACAATTAATTTCCATTATTAAATCAAAGGGTTATGGGGACTATCCAGCAAAAGAGATTTGTGAAAAATTAAAAATAAGATCTCAAGAAGATGAAGAAAAACTTGAAGAAGCAAAGAAAGAGATTTACAAGGTTGGATATCATACTGGGATTATGAAAGATAATTGTGGAGAGTTTGCTAATCTTAAGGTTGAAGTTGCAAAAGATAAGATTAGAGATGATCTTATAAAAAATAATCAAGCATATTTATTTTATGATTTATCAGAAGAAGTTCTTTGTAGATGTGGAGAGCCAGTAGTTATTAAAAAAATAGATGATCAATGGTTTATTAAATATTCTGATCAAGAATTAACAACAAAAACAATTGAACACACAAAAGAAATGAATATTCTTCCTGAACAATTTAAAACAAATCTTGAAAATATTTTAAACTGGTTTGATGATAGAGCATGTGCAAGGCAAGGAAGATGGCTTGGAACAAAGTTTCCGTTTGATAAGTCATACACAATTGAACCAATCTCAGATAGTACCTTGTATCCAATCTATTATCTAGTTTCATTGTATATTAATAATAAAGAACTTAAAACAGAACAATTAACAGAAGATTTCTTTGATTTTGTTTTCCTTGAAAAAGGAGAAATTAAAGATGTTTCAACAAAAACAGGAGTAGAAATTGAACTTCTTGAAAAAATAAGAAAAGATGTTGATTACTGGTATCCACTTGATATTAATCTTGGAGGACAAGAACATCAAACAGTTCATTTCCCAACATTCTTAATGAATCACATCTCAATTCTACCTGAAAAATATTATCCACAAGGAATATTTGTTAATTGGTGGGTTGTTTCAAGAACAGGAAAGATTTCAAAATCAAAGGGCGGAGTTGGATCAATTGGAAAAGAAGCAGAAAAATATTCAATTGATGCAATTAGACTTTTCTATGCAAACGTTGCTTCTCCTTTTTCAAATATTTCTTTTGAAGACGAAGATCTCTTTGTTTACAAAACAAGACTTGAAAAAATATTTACATTTGTTGAGCACATTATAGAAAGCACTGATCTTCTTGAAAAGAAAGAAGATAAACTTGATTTGTGGCTTGAATCAATATTTAATATTAGACTTAATACAATTATACAAGCTATGGAAAGAATTGAATTTAAGGTTGCAACAGATGAAATTTATTTTAATTTCTATAACGATCTTGTTTGGTATCAAAGAAGAGGTGGAAATAATAAAAGTATTTTCAAAAAGATATTACATAAGTGGATAAAAACAATGGGTATGTTCACTCCACATATATCTGAAGAACTAAACACAAAGCTTGGATATGATGATATAATAATCACATCAAGTTTTCCTGAAGTTGATGAAATAAAAATTGATTTTAATTTAGTTTCCTCAGAAAAGAAGATTGATGATCTCATAAGTGAAATGAGAAACGTAATTAAAATGGCTGGACTTGAAAAACCAAATAAGATAACTTTATTTATTTCAGAAGAATGGAAATATAAGTTTTATAAAGAAGTTATTGATCAGCTCAAGATTACAAGAAATGTTGGACAGTTAATTCCTCTTTTCATCTCCCATTATGAAGAGCATAAAGATGAAGTTTCAAAAACAATTACAAGGCTTATGAAAAACCCAGTAACTGAGGAAATAACCAGCCAGAAAGAAGAATTTTCATTCTACAAAGATATAGAAGGTTTCCTTGAGAAAATATTTGATTGTGATGTTTCAATCAAGAAGGGAGAAGAAGGAACAAACCCAAAAGCAAAGATTGCAAGTCCTGGAAGATCAGGAATACTTGTTGAATAAAATAAATTTAAGGATATAGATATTTATGAAAAATAAAATAGTTGGAATTTTAATAATTATAATGGCTTTGTTAATTGGTGGAATAATTTATTTATTCAATCATGCAATGACAAAGATTGTTAATGAATCTTGTTCTCATGGTGCTAGTTGTACTATGTGGGATACAATTAATTTTGAAACAAACATAAGTATAGGTATCATGGCTCTCGTGGTTTTAATTGGACTTTATTTAATATTTTTTGGTAAAGAAGAAAAAATCATAACCAAAATCGAAATAAAAAGAATTAAAGAAAAGGTACATGATCAAAAACCAAAAAAAGATTATAACAAGGTGCTTTCTGAGCTTGCAAGCGATGAAAGACAAGTTTTTGAAAAAATCATTGCAAGCAATGGTTCTATTTATCAATCTGATCTTCTTTCAAAAACTGGGTTTACTAAGGTTAAGGTTAGCAGAATTCTTGATAAGCTCGAATTTAAAGAATTAATTGAAAGAAAGAGAAGAGGAATGACAAATATCATAATTTTAAAAAACTAATTTTGTTTTTCCTTTCTTTTCCATCTATTTTTTTGTTTTTAACAACTCCTTATTCATGAAACTAGTTTCAATAGTACGTATATAAGCGGTTTCTTGTAAGTATAAGTATGAATTAATTAATAATCCTAAATAAACTGAGGTGTAATTAAAATGAACAAAGAATTTGAAGTTAAGGGTATGCATTGTAAAAGCTGTGAATTCTTAATTAAGGAAGGACTTCTTGATAAAAATGGAATCTCTGAGGTTAGTGCTTCATCAGCTAATGGAAAGATTAAGGTTTCATTTGATGAAAACAAGATTAGTGAACTTAAGATTAAAGAAACAATAAGAGAGAAAGGTTATAAGGTGAAATAAATTGAGCAAACATAATTTTGAAATTGAAAAAAGAGCTATATTAATTACTTTTTTAACATTTATAGTTGCTTTAATAGCAGAAGTTGGAATTCATTTCTTGTTTCTAAAAAGTTCAGGAATAATGATTAAGTATGCCTTATGGTTTTTATATCTAAACATAAGTATTGCATTTCTTACTGGGAGCATATGGCACTTTTTAGCATACAAAACAAAAATAAATTGTATGACTGGAATGATGATAGGAATGACTCTTGGAATGCAAGCAGGAATGATGATTGGTGCTGTTGTTGGTGCTACAAATGGTTTCTTTATTGGAGCAATGACAGGAACAATAATTGGAGTAGGAATTGGTTTTTGGGCTGGACTTCATTCAAAAACAACAATGGGTGCTCTCCAAGGTATGATGTCTGGGATCATGGGAGGAACAATGGGACCTATGATAACAGTTATGATGTTTTCTGATCATCTAAATGTTTTCATGCCAATCTATATGATAATCAATGTTGCAATACTAGTTGGGATGTCATATATGTTCTGGGAAGAAGCAGTTAAAGATAATCATGAAGAATATAAGAAAGTACCAATAGATATTACAACAACAATATTTGTTACAATAATTGTAACATTTGTTTTAAGTGCAGTAATCTTATTTTTACCAAGATCTGCATTTTTAGGATAATTAAATAAATAAGGAGAAATAAATTATGAAACAAAAAAAAACATTAGTTTTAGGAATAGTAGTTATTGCAATAATTGTGGTTTTTGGAATAATCTCAGCTTATGCATTTACTACTCCATCAAAAACAATAACTAATACAAATAACACGTTATCAAACAATAACACAGTGTTTAATGGAAATCAAGAAACACAAACCGCAACTTTAAGTTTTAAGAATTATGAATACGTGCTAACACCAAACACCTTAAAGAAAGGCGTTCCAGTGAAGATTACAGTTGATACAACAACAGTTGTTGGGTGTATGAGAGATGTAGTTATTGGAGACTTTGGAGTAAGAAAGTATGTAACTCCAACAGATAACGTAATTGAGTTCACACCAAATAAAGATGGTACATTCTTGATTGCTTGTTCAATGAACATGGGAAGAGGTTTCTTCTCAGTTAGTTCAGAGGGAGTAACTAATGCAATCACTGAAGCAGCAATTCAAACTGCAAAAGAAGCTTCACCAAAATCAAGTGGTGGATGCGGGTGCGGAAACTAAGTAAATAATACATATAAATAGACGTGGTGGATTTATGAAAAAAAAAGAAATTAATCTTTCAATTAAAGGAATGCATTGTGCAAGTTGTTCAACATTAATAGAAAATGGACTTAATAAAAAAGAAGGAATAATTTCTACAAACGTAAATCTTACTACTGAAAAAGCAACAGTTGTTTTTGATCAAGAGACTATAACTTCTCTTGAGATTATAAAAACAATAGAAGGAAAAGGATATGGTGCTGAATTAATTGATTTAGATCAAGATCCAACTAAGCTTAAGGAAGAGAAGAAGAAAGATTTTCAAAAATTAAAAAATCTTTTCATATTTGCGTTAGTGTTTGCAATTCCAACTTTAATTATGATGATCTTAGGTTGGTTTGGTATTGAAATGCCATATATGGATTACATCTTGTTTGTGCTTGCAACTCCAGTTCAATTTATTGCTGGCTTTGGATTTTATAAAGGCACATGGGGTGCACTAAGAAACAAGAGTGCAAACATGGACACTCTTGTGTCTATTGGAACTCTTTCTGCATATCTATTAAGTGTATATAATGTTTTGTTAAGTCCTGGTAGTCCACAATACTTTGAAATATCAATAATATTAATTACTCTTGTTCTTCTTGGTAAGCTTCTTGAAGCAATTGCAAAAGGAAGAACAAGTGAAGCAATTAAGAAATTAATTAATCTTTCTCCAAAAACAGCTATTGTTATAAAGAATGGAAAAGAAATAATTGTTTCTGTTGAAGATCTTAAGGTAGGAGACATCTTTTTAGTTAAACCAGGAGAAAGAATTCCAGTTGATGGAATAATTATTGAAGGAGACTCATCTATTGATGAAAGCATGATAACTGGAGAGAGCATGCCTATTGAAAAAAGAAAAGGAGATTCTGTTATTGGTGCAACAATTAACAAACACGGAATCTTAAAGGTTAGAGCAACAAAAGTTGGGAAAGATACAACTCTTGCACATATAATCAAACTTGTTGAAGATGCTCAAGGAAAGAAAGCACCTATTCAAAGATTTGCAGATAATGTTTCATCTTACTTTGTTCCAATTGTTATTGGAATTGCTTTGGTTTCAGGTCTTGTTTGGTATCTATTAATGGGTGAAACTCTATCTTTCTCTATACTTATTGCAGTTGGTGTTCTAGTTATTGCTTGTCCATGCGCTTTAGGGCTTGCTACCCCCACAGCAATCATGGTTGGAACAGGAAAGGGTGCAGAAAATGGTATCCTAATCAAAGGTGGAGATGCCTTAGAAACAGCACATAAACTAAAGTACATGATATTTGATAAAACAGGAACATTAACTATAGGTAAACCTGTTGTTACTGAAATAATTCCAAGCAAAGGAGTAACAAGTAATCAATTTCTTGAAATTGCAAGCAGTATTGAAAAGAACTCAGAGCACCCTCTTGCAGAAGCAATTGTAAATTATGGAAAAGAAAAGAAAATAAGTTTTAAGAACACAATAAACTTTAAGGCTATACCTGGTTATGGAATAACTGCAAAGCTAAATAAAAAAACATATTATTTTGGAAACACAAAGCTTATGGCACAAAAGAATATTCCATACAAAAGCATTTTAGAAAAAATGCAAGAGCTTGAAACTAAAGGAAAAACAGTAATGATATTAAGTGATGAGAAAAAAGTTCTTGGAATTATTGGAGTTGCGGATATAATTAAAGATTCATCTCCAAAAGCAGTAAGTGAGCTTAAGAAACTTGGAATAATTACTTACATGATAACTGGAGATAACAAGAGAACAGCAGATGCTATTGCAAAGCAGGTTGGAATTGAAAATGTATTTTCAGAAGTCCTTCCAGAAGATAAAGCAAGCTATGTTAAGAAGCTTCAAGAGAATGGAAAATACAAGGTTGGAATGGTTGGAGATGGAATAAATGATTCACCAGCTTTAGCTCAAGCAGATATTGGAATTGCTATGGGAAGTGGAACAGATGTAGCAATGGAAACAGGAAACATTATTCTTATGAAAAGTGATTTAGAAGATGTTCCAAAAGCAATTAAGTTATCAAAGCAAACAATGAGAAAGATTAAGCAGAACATGTTTTGGGCTCTCTTCTATAATGTAATTGGAATACCAATTGCAGCGGGAGTTCTATACCTTTCAACAGGTTGGCTTTTATCTCCAATAATTGCAGGAGGAGCAATGGCCCTTAGCAGTGTAAGTGTAGTAACAAATTCACTTATGCTTAAGAAAAAGAAATTATAAAATAGTTATATTTTTAAATACTTGCACTCACAATATGTGTGTAAGTGTGATTAATTATCACAAAAGGTGATTTTATGATAAATGCAAGAATTTGTTTAGATGATGAAGCTAATAAAATATTAAATATATTTAAAGCAAAGAATGGGTTTAAAGATAAAAGTGAAGCAATTAATAATTTTGTAAAGACTTATGGCAAACACGAAATATATCCAGAAGTTAAAGATGAATATATTTATGAGATGGAAAAAGGAATTGCTCAATACCTAAAGAGTAATCCAAATTTTAAGAAAAGTATTACAAAAAAGGAATTAGATAAATTGTTCAAGAAGTGATATCTTGGTATTCAGATATGATTTATCAGATAATCTTAAAGATAAAATAAAAAAGTTATCTAAAAAGGATCCTTTACTTATAGATATTCTCTATAAAAAAATTAATGAAATAATATCTCAAACCCCAGAAACAATTGAGCACTATAAAAATTTAAGAAATGAGTTATCTAATAGAATGAGAGTGCATATCGGAAAAAGTCATGTATTAACATTTGTATACTATAAGCAAGATAATTTTATTTTATTTTGGGATTTTGCACATCATGATGAAATTTATAAAAAATAATTATTTTCCAGCAACTATTTCTATACAATCATTATTCTTTAGAAGATGATCACGTCCAAGAAGCATTCTTGTTTTAACATCTATTGCTTTTATGAAATTATTTCCAAAATCTGAATGAAGCTTGTACGCAAAATCAATTGCTTTTGTTCCTGGTGGCATTAAGAAGCAATCAGGAAGTATGTTTCCTTCTTTATCTCCTAACCCTTTTGTTCCTCCTGGATAAATTGCAACATACTTGAGAACATCAAAAACTGCTTTATCAATTACGTTCTGAACTCCACTCTCTCCATAAACATCAAGAATATTCTTTTGTATAAACTCAAGAGCTGCTTTTTGTTTATCAGATAAATCTTCTTTTAGAATCTTAAATCCTTTATCTCCTGGAAGATAATCAATAACATGTGCTTTGTCTGCTGCCTTAAGTGCAAACTCAGATTCAGCAGAGCAAGGAATAATTGTAGTGTTTGGAAATTCTGCTTTTACTCTTTCATAAATGTCTTTTGCTCCAGGAACATCAATCTTGTTTGCAGCAATAATTATTGGTTTTGATCTTTCTCTTATAGTTCTTGTAAAAGTCATTAGTTCTTCTTCTGACCAATCAATTATTTCTTTTTCCTTAAGCTTAAGTTTAATTAATACTTCTTCTAGATCTTCTTCCTTAGTTCCAAGAGATGCATTCATAAATGACATGAGAGTACTTACTGTTTTTGCTTTCTTCATTTTCTGCTCGCGTCCAAGCTTTTCAAAATTCTTTTTGAAAATACCATACAACCATTGCTCAACTTCAGTTAAGAGAAATTTAATTTCAAGAGAAGGATCATAAGAACCAACCTTTACACTTCTTCCTTCTTCATCTGTTCCACCAGATATATCAATAACTTGTATTAAAGCATCAGCTTGATTTAAGTCTGTTAAGAATTTATTGCCAAGTCCTCTTCCTTCACTTGCTCCAGGAACAAGTCCAGCAACATCAATAACATCAACTGATAAATATCTAATATGATTCTTACAATAACCTGTTCTTGGATTACATTGAACATTAAAGAAAGTATCTATACAATTATTTCTAACAAACCCAACTCCTTTATTTGGTTCAATTGTAGTAAATGGATAATTTGCGGCTTGAGCATCCATCATTGTTAAAGCTTTAAAGAAGGTTGTTTTACCTACATTTGGTTTACCTACGATTCCAACTAGCATAAATATCTTTTTCCTTATTATATTCTTAGATATATTTATGTCCAGAAAGGATTTAAAACTAGTTGTATAAATCTATTTATATACTTTATTAGTGTATATAGTATAATTAAAAAGAGAAGGATCTGAGATTTTGGAAGATGATTTAAACTTAAATAAGAAACCAAAAAGAAAAGTTTCTACTTCAACTTATGTAGTTGTTACAATCTTAATTATTCTAGCAGGAGCTTATAGTTATTATATGTCTTTACCTGATCAGTTTGCAAAAAATAAAGATATTGCAATTCCTTTGTGTGTAAACTTATGTATTAAAGAACAAAGTAAAGGAACTATATTTGCAGATGGACCTTGTTTATCAGAAGAAGTTGCGCCTGGTTGGGTTTGTGATGTTGTACATATTCCAAGAGTTGGTTTAATTGATAATAAAGAACAAAACCAATGTCAAAGTTATGTTAATAAAGAAGCAAGACACTTTGTAGAAGTAAACACAGAATGTAGTTTTGTTAGAGCTAAATAAATTAGATTAATATTAAGCAATTTAATAACAAGCGAGTTAACTATGAATAATACTAAGGTAAATAGTAATGATCTTATTACACTAAATATTTCTTGTTTAGAAGTAGTTTCTGTTGTTAAAACAGATATTTTTAAATATGGTAATAGATACGATACAACTGTTACTTATTATATATCTCCAACAGATAAAAGTTCAAAAATCATTCCATTAGAAGGTAATTATGAAATTAAAGTTTATTCTATTGTAAAAGATAAATTTGGAAAAGAAATAAAAAGGGATTTAGTATATACTAAAGATAAAAAATTAATTGGACCATCTAGATTAAACATTTTTGATAATAAGGGTTATAAATTATCTTATAATTGGGATGAGATAAATCCAAAAGGCTGGTTTAAGGATATTAATTCGAAAACAAAAACATATGATAATTATGGAAAGATGATAGTAACTTTTACAGATAAAAACAATAATAAAATTATATCAAAAGAAGTTAATTGTAAGATAAGAGATCCAAATATAGATTTTTTAGAGTGATTTATTATAGTTGTAGTAAATTTTGTTTTCAAAATATTTTAAAAATCCAAATTAATATTCTTTTCAAAAAACTTTCTTTATTTTGATTATCTTGCTCCATTGTATTATCTTGTGCATCTGGTTCTTGATTCTGATTGTTTGGTTCAAGTTTTCTATCATCAATATTATTATTATTATTTGTTTCTTGATTATCTCCAAGCTCTTCAATTCCACCTTCAAAGAAATAAACATATCCATTCATTGCGTTTGCAACTATTATTCTTGTTTTATCATCTGATATATAAACAGAACCACGTGGTGCTGGCCACTTGATTGGATCTAATTGATATGACCATAACTCACTTCCTTTTCTGTTAACTAAACGAACAGAATCTCCTCCATAATAAGCAATGTAATTACTATCAGAGGTTATGTACCCCCCATTTGCAGATCTAAGATTAAATAAAAGATTTCCAGAAGCATCAAAGACTGCATTGCTTATTGCAAGCTCTCCATTTGAACTTTGATACATTAGAAAAGTTTCATCAGGAGATATTAATAAATTATCTGGACGAGCATCAATTGGGTATCTCCAAATTACATCACCAGTGTTTTTATTAAATAAACTAACAAATCTTCCTACCTTTGGACCAACAAAAATATAATTATTAGATAAAACCATATTATAAGGCCATGAACCAATAAATGCTTTCCAATTAAGTTTTCCATTAAAATCAAAATTAAACATGTATGGATCTGAGCCAACATAAACAGATGTATCATCTTCTCTAAATAGAATATATCTAACTTGTCCATTATTTAAGTCTGTGTTCCATAATATTTTGTTATTATCAATATCTATGAAATAAAACTTACCAGCCCATGTTCCTGCAACAATATATTTGTTATTGTATGATATTCTTAGTTCACTTATTCCATCTCCAACTTCTCCTGGCTCAGATACATGATTTGGATCTCCCCAGTCTCCAATTCCAGGAATTTTAAATTCCCAAATTAAATCTCCTTTTTGATTAAAGAGAATCAAGTAATCTCCACCATTCCAATTATTACTTTTTGGTCTATGTGCAGTTGCAATTAAGGTACCATCATCTGAAACATCAACAGTTGGAATCTCATTTTCAAGTTTATATTTCCATAATAAGTTACCATCTGAACTGAAAAAATGTAAATATGCATTTTCATTTATGAAATCTGTACTTTCAGAACTATGGAATGGAACTGTTGCAAAGAATTTATGATCTCCTGAGAAATCAACTCTTGCTGGAGGAAGATTAGTATATATTTTATTAATTAATGTATAGCTTCCTTTTTCTGTTTGCCTATTTAATTTTATTTCTTTACTTAAATCTTCATTTTCCTTTGGAGAAAGAGCATAATTAAATTCATCATATCCATCTTTTCTAATAGTTACACTATATTGAATATAATTTTTAAGAAAGCTTCTTTGGTAAGCGCGAACAGGAATACTAAAGCTTCCAAGCGAATCAGTTCTAACTTTGTATTCAACTCTTGGACCATTTGACCAAACAATTACTTCTGTATCATTAAGTGGTTTATTTGTTTCTGAATCATAAACAATTCCACTTACCTTTGCATTAGTGCTTATTTCTTGAAGATGATCTTGTGTTTTTTCAACTAAGATTTGATTATATAGAATAATTTCATTAACTGGAATATTATTAATAGAAATGTTTATGTAAAATGGATAACCATATGTTTTTCCTTGTTCCCAAGTAGTTGTAAGATCAGAGAACCATTCAACCTTCATTACAAAATCTACTTGCTCTCCTGGCAATAGACGAGAAGGAGTTGGTTGAGGCCAAGTTTGAATTTCACTATCTTTTCCATTTATTTTCATGTTTCTTTCAAAACTTAAAGTAATATCATTTTGACTAATGTTCTTGATGTTTACTATCCTGTCCATTGAATGTTCAAGTGGGTATACAAAGAGATTAGGTAATGGATCATAAGATATTTCATAAGTGTTTGTTGAAACTTTAGTATATTCACCTTCAGCAACAATTATATTTAAAGTTGAAATAAGAACAAGAAAAGAGAAAACAAAAATATATTTCAATATATAATCTTTATTTTTATAAATCATAACCTATATAGTTAAATAAACCTAATTTAAATCTTTTGGATGTTTAGGCTTTGATTTTGCTTGGCCAGGTACCCCCCCGAAAAGAATATACACCTCTAAATAGTAGTATATGTAAGAATGGAAAAGGTTTTAATATGTTAAGGTATAAATATATCACCTATGGAGATAATCTTATGAATCAAAATAATATTCTTCATTATCCTAACCTAAAAACAGTTCTTGAGGTTGAAGATATAATTAAGAAATCAGATTTACCTTTAACAAGATATAAAATAATTAAGAAACTAAAAAATAAAGTTATGAAACAAACTTTAAACGTAGTTATTGATTATCTTGGAGAAAGAGGAGTAATTTACGATAGTAAGAAAGGAATAATCTGGACATATCAACCAAAAGATCAATTAGATAAAAGGATAAAGAATGGTCTTGAACTATGAAAGATTTGTATGATATATTTTATAAATATAAAGTTATTTGGATTTAAGAAAAAATGAAATTTATTGTAATATCTTATTAATCTGTTTTAATTGATAAATATGGTTAAATTGAAGTTATTTTTACTTCAAGTATGCTTAAAATCCTTTTTAGAAAGAAAAATGGGTAAATTAACCTTCTTTTAAATAATTTCAAAAAAACTGTGAAGGAAACAACAGATACCTTTTTAAACATTCCTACTCCAGTATTATATTACCGCGCTGAGTTTTTTCAGGCCGAAAGGTAATATAAGCGGTTTTGACTGTTTTTAATATCAAACATTTTTTGACTATCTTAAAACAGGATGAAAGAAGCTGGATATTTGTAGTTGTAATGCATGTTCTATATATACGTCAAATATAAAGAATTTTTGCATTTCTTTGATTTCAATTAAGCTAATTAGTGGATAACTTGGCTTGTAAACCGAGTAAGAGCGTGGCAAGCTGCGATAAGCTTGGGGTAGGCGCATGCAGCCTTTGATCCCAAGATTCTTGAATTATCCAATCTCATAAAGGAGGTTGGAGGGTAACCTAGGGAATTGAAGCATCTTAGTACCTAGAGGAAAAGAAAACAATAGTGATACTGTTAATAGGGTCGACCGAAAACAGTGAAGAACAAACCGAATCTCATATAGCAATATATGAGACATGTGGTGTTAAGAGGTAGTTACATCTAATGCACTCAAAATCGAAGTTGTCTGGAAAGACATACCATAGAGGGTGATAGTCCCGTAGAGATAAGGTGACAAGAGATGATTGCTGCTGTTCGAGAGTACTGCGCGTCGGATATCGCGTAGGAATACTGGCAGGCATTTACTGCTAATTCTAAATATTTTACAAGACCGATAGTAAACGAGTACTGCGAAGGAATGTTGAAAAGTACCCCTAGCGGGGGGTTAAAAGCACTTGAAACTAATTAGCGACAGTTCGGGTATGGCATGAAAGGAATGAAGGTAGACAATAAGTGAGTGTTGGTAACGGCATAAGCGTGTTCTGCTGGATCAATGTCATACTGTCCGTCAAGAAGCACGGGCGAGGGAGTTTGTTTATGTGGCAAGATTAAGTGATGAAGTCACTGTGTCATAGGGAAACCGATTTTGCGCAAAATTTCCAGGCAAGAGGTGTTAATGTGCCTCATAGTCACATGGACAAGACCCGAAAGCAGGTGATAAACGCTTGAACATGGTGAAACCGACCGTCTGGTTGGTGGAGGCCAGCAGCAGTTCCAGTCTAACTGTTTGTGTGATTTGAGTGTAGGACTGATAAGGTTATCTAACCTGCTGATAGCGGGCTCCTATCAAAATAACTCTTAGGTTAGCCTGGCTGGAGAATGATAACGGGGTAGAGATACTGATTAGGAAGTACTGGGAAGAAATTTCCACCTTCCTTGTCAAACTCCGAATCTGTTATTCTTCTTAGAAGGCCGGAGCAGGGGGTGGGGGATAAGCCTCTATTCCAAAAGGGAAAAAACCCGAACTACGATTAAGGCCCTTAAATACTAGTTAAGTGTGAACTTGAAAGGAGTGATTTACCAAATACAATTGGGAGGTTGGCTTAGAAGCAGCCATCCTTTAAAGAGTGCGTAATAGCTCACCAATCTATGGTATTTTGCCCTGAAAATTAACGGGGCTAAACTAGTTGCCGAAATCGTAGAGCACAGGAAATCTGTGATCTGGTAGATAGGTGCTTTGATAGAGCAGAAGGTAGGCGGTAACGTCTACTGGATCTGTCAAAGATATGGATCCTCGTGTCAGTAACATCAAAGAAATGTGAGAATCATTTCCGCCGAAAGGGCAAGGGTTCCTTAGCACTAATTTTTAGCTAAGGGTAAGTCGATCCTAAAGATCTTCGTAACACGAAAACATCTGAAAGGGAAACAGGTTCATATTCCTGTACCAATAATACACGTGTGGCAACGCAAGTATAGTTTTTAACGCTTTTGGCAAGGTGGAGTATGAAAGTCTTCATATCTAAGTGCCACAAATCTCTGGAGAATTGTAATAATGAGAAGGAGATTAATGTACGAATGGGGGAAACCTTCCATTGTCGTCAAGGGCCCATGAAAAGAAAGCTATACAGTGTTTTATTGCTCGTACCAAGAACTGAGAAAGGTGTCCCTAGCTGAGTAGGCTTAGGCGTAATAGGAGAACCAAACCAAGGGAATTCGGCAAATTAGCCCTGTATCTTCGGTACAAGGGGTGCTTACGGTTGTGTAAACTGTAAGTTTTAATTACAAAGATGGTCCGACTGTTTAACAAAAACACAGGTGACTGCTAGCCGGAAACGGTGTGTATAGTCACTGACTTCTGCTCACTGCTAGTACGTGAACATCAGTTCCAACTGATCTAAGCGCTGGTAAAGAGCGGGCCTAACTCTGAGGCTCTCATGGTAGCGTAATACCTTGCCGATTAAATGTCGGCTTGCATCAAGGAAGTAACGAGATCGTCACTGTCCCTGGTTTGGACCTAGTGAACGTGCACTCGTGGTGAATACGCCACGGACAACCAAAGGGAGGATAAGACCCCACGGAGGTTTACCACAGTCTGATGTTGTTGTATTATTCTTGCTATAGAGCGTAGATGGGAGTCGCTTATGCTACTTTCGCTAGGGAGTAGATAGACACCAATGTAACACCATCTAGTGAGAAAAATACATCTTACGTCTCTTGGAGACGGACATCATTTGATTTGGTGGTTGGACTGGGGCGGTACACCCCTGAAAGGATATCAGGGGTGTCCAAAGGTCTGCTCAGGCTGGTCAGAAATCAGCCGTAGAGGACAAAACCAAAAGCAGGCTTAACAATGTTCCTAAAAGCACGGAACGTTGGAAGGAAACTTGGGTTTAGCGAACGCTAGTGTCCCTATTTATGGGGGCCTAGTCTGACAGTGAACTTACCCTGGGGG